>JAEWHU010000359.1 GCA_023387635.1 Bacillota bacterium | reverse complement strand
TTGTATTATTTGATGAAGTGGTATCATTCACTTTAATACCATTTAGTACGTCATCTATATTATTTATACAATCAGAATTAATTTCCTTTACAATCACATGTTGCCCACTTTTTGATACAGTACTATCAGCTGCATAGGCATTTACTGATACTGCTCCTGTTAACAATGCTGCCATAGTTAACGTTAATATTGTTCTCTTCATAAGATACCTCCTAGTATGCATATTACGTAATTGTTACGCAATTGTTACAAAAATGTTACAAGATGATAATAACACACTAGAGAGTATTAATGAATAGGGAATTATTGGGTTTACTTAGAAATGCCCTCAAACACACTTATCCCCTTAGTAGTTAGCAATCTAACTTCTTCTTCACATTGTTCGAGTAGCCCTATAATTTGTTTGGATAGAGCTACTGTATCATTGTATATATCACGTGCCAAATCCTTATTATTCATTTTCACTGCATTAATAACCTCATCACCCATGGTATGAAGCCTCTGATGAATTGGATCAATTTTGTCCCAAGATTCTTTTACTGTATGATAATCTACTTTTATTGCATGATAAAAATGTCCAAATGCACATTTATTTGCATTTGTTTGTAAGGGGTATATTCTCATTTCATCAACCATAATTCCAAGATTCTCAACCCATTTAATATGCGAAATTTTACCACTTTCAATGGTTTTTAATAAATCATTATTTGATATAGAATGAACACTACCTTTAAGGGATTCTAGCATACCATTAACTATTTCTGAAAACTGATCATCTATTTTTGATATCTGACTTGCAAATTCAACACTTTCCACAGCCTCAGCATGTATCTTTTGAGTCATTTCACTTAGTTTTTCAGCATCTGCACTAGAAGAAATCATTGCTACATTAATAGAATTTGCAGCAACCCTGATCTCAGAGATAGAATTATTAATATCATCAATATCTTCTATTTCATTTTTAAGCATTTCTACATTTTTCCCAACTGTTTCTGCTACTAGTTCAATCTTTTCATTCATTTGTTCCGTAGAGCTAATTGTTCTATCTAAACTTTCTTTACCCTCATTAGATGCCTCATGGATACGGTTTACAAAGTCCCTCATACCCTGAAGATTCTTCTGGGTGTCATCGGCTAATACTCTAACTTCTTCCGCAACAACCGAAAAACCTTTGCCATGTTCCCCAGCTCTAGCAGCTTCAATGGCGGCATTTAAAGCTAATAAATTAGTTTGTTTTGCAATCCCTTGTACACTTTCTACAATCTTGCCAACTTCTGTAGCAAGATCTACTAAAAGTTGTATCTTCGTATTCATTATATTTGTATCTGCAATTACATTATTTCTTAATTCTTGTACCTCTTTTAATATCTCAATGCTATCATCATTTCGTTTCGCTAAAGTTTCAGATTCCTTTGATAAATTATGTAATGTTGATGAAGTAGTGTCTAAATACTCATTTACCTGTACCATGCTTGCTGAAGTTTCTTCCACCACTGCTAAATTAGATTCGCTAAGACCTGCTATGTCCCTTGCAAACTCCATTAATTGATAAGATATATGAGACATCTCAACATCGAATTTGCTTAAGGAGCTTAATATATTTAGCATTTCCTTAGCTGAACTAGCCATTTTCTCTTCATTTTCTAATAACTTATGAAAGTTACTATACAAATTTCTGTGGATTGGATATTCCACATTAACTTCAGGAGTTTTTTTACCTTTTAGTGTATCTTCCATATACTTAATAATACATTCTGCTTCATGGCATGGACTTTTACGAAAAAATTTTAATTTCATATTTTTACCTCATATTAATATTTTTATGTATCTTTTGTAAATAAACGAATGCAATTAGCTTGTAATTACAGTTAGAGTATAATATTATGTCACTATAGGAATGTAGGAATATACCTATTTATAATCATTAGATGCTATGGAAGGAAAATAATCTATGACTACTTATAAATTTGACATCAGTAAACCTCTTACCTATAATTTTACAGGTAAATTCAAAGCTCCAACTCCAGAATGGAAACATATGGAGTTCCCTTTAAATGATTACGAATTGTTTGTAATCACAGAAGGTATACTCTATATTGGTGATAATAGCGGTGAATATAAAGTTTCTAAAGGAGAACATCTTCTATTAGCTCCTTCAAGCAACAATAAAAGATATGGATACAAACCTTCAATGTGTAGCTTTTACTGGCTGCACTTTTCATATGAACAACCAATTTGTACAATGGATGCATCAAAAAACTATTTACCGTCCAATGGAACAATACATATTCCTAGAACTGGTAATTTAAATACTCTAGAAAAAGTAATCATTCTAATGAAACAATTACAAGACTCTATACGCTCAGGTTATGATTCTACTTTTTTAAATTATACTACTACCACTATACTTTGTGAGATATTTAATCAGTTTTATTCAAATCCAAAGGAGTTAGCCTCCGCAAAAAAGAAGCAAATCTATAGTGATATTATTGACTATGTAAAATTAACATTGAATACTAACACCAAAGTATCTGATATTGCCGCACATTTTGGTTATAACGAAAAATATTTATCTCATCTATTTAGTAACATTGAGGGACTTCCACTTAAGCAATACATATTAAGAGAGAAAATGGAATTGGCCAAATATATGTTATCCGACAGCAATGATACCATTAATCAGATCGCAAGTGAGCTATCTTTTACGGATAGCCATAATTTTATGAAAGCCTTCAAGAAAATTGTTGGTTTAACGCCTACACAATATCGTAATGCTTATTCAAAACGACTTTTATATGATAAATAATAATTTCTTATCAAATTACCATTATACCACATATTACTAAAACTCCCAAGGAAAATTCTATAATAAGAACCCTTGGGAGAATAAACTTAAACTAATTCTTTAATTAATTTCTCTTTATCACCTTCAATTAAATCGATGAGAGGTAATTCAATCATTGTATAACAACCCGCATTTTGTCTTAGGGCAGCACGTGCTGATGCAACTAATATTTGAGCAGTAAGTGCAGGATTATTTATTCTCATATCAAAATTAAATAATTGATTATGAGTTGTTCCTGATACACCTTTTCTACTTATAGTTACTCCATGTCCCATATCTCTTAATGCATCCACTGATTCCACTGCCATTACATGGGTTTCATCGTGAGCAAAATATGGATCTCCTTTTATATCAGCAGTTACTTTATAAAAATCTGCTCCATCTTCTAATTCTACATATACCATACGACGGTGAATTCCATCACCTTTTGGCATTGTCATAGAAAGAGCATCCTTTACTCCATCCTTACTACGAACGCACACGGAATGTCCCATACTCATACCTGGTCCAAAATCTGTATAAGTAATACCTTTTGGCGCCATGGCAGTTAATATTGCACGTATCATAGAATCTGTACCAGGATCCCATCCTGCTGATATTATTGATACAGCACCATTTTCCTTTGCTATTTTGTCAAGATTCATTTTTACATCATAGATAGATGAGTGAATATCATAACTATCTACACAACTAATTCCTTTTCTTAATAAGTCAGCAGCTGCATCAGGTACCATTCTTGATGGTAGGGCAATCACAGCAACATCTACATTACCAAGTTCAGAAATATCTTTTACCACTTTTACATTAGAAAGTTCCATTGGTTTGTTATTAGGATCTCTTCTAACAATGCCAGCTAATTCAAAATCACTAGAAGCTTCTACTGCTTCCATAACACTTCGTCCAATATTCCCGTATCCTATAATTGCGATTCTTTTCATATATCATATCTCCTTTTGTAAAAAATGTAATATTGATAATTAAAAATATAAATTTATTCCTCACAAAGTTAGTCTCTAGTGAATCTCTTTAAAATTCTATATTTCACTTGTGAGTATTAACTATTAGTAGATTACTTCACTTAAGAATAAGCCTTTTGCTTCCGCAGTTTCTCCAGCTTTTTCTCTATCCTTACTACTAATAATTTCTGCTACATAATCTGGTGAAATTTTACCATTCCCTACGTCAATTAGGGTACCCACTATAATTCTTGCCATATTTGGCCAAAAATCATCAGCTTCGATTGTAATTGTTATTTCATTAATATCAGAATAAATATCAACTTTGTTAATAGTACGTATAGTAGATTTTTTCATTCTCTTATTGTCAGAAAATGCTTTCATATCATGCTCACCAATAAAATGAACACATGCGGCTTTCATCTTAAGAACATCTAATTTATGAAAACTATAATAATTGTACTTTCTATCGAATACTGATTGAACTTCACCCATGGATATTTTATATTCATAACGAAATGCTTTCGCTAAAAAACTACTATGAAATCTTTCAGGAACTTCAAACACTTCTAGTACAGCAATATCTCTTGGCAAGAAGCGATTCAAATAATGCTTTATTTCATATAATTTCATATCTGATTTTGTTATAAAATTTGCTATTTGGCCATAAGCATGAACTCCTGCTTCTGTTCTTGCCGCACCAATTACAGATATTTCTTCGTTCTCCATTTTTGATAGTACTGCCTCTAACTTATCTTGTATTGTAATACTTTTTGTATTTCCAGGCTGTTTTTGCCATCCATCATAACGAGAACCATCGTATTCTAAGACTAATTTTATATTACGCATAATATTTCCTCCAAGTTTTACCCAAATCTCAGTGTGAAAGTTCTTTTCTTTCTCACTTTCCTCTTTGTATTTATCACCTTAACCTTTATTTATTATCTATGATTTATCTATAATTGTCTACTATTTTATAAAAAATTTAAATAAACAGGAAGCCTTCTATGATAAAGAAGGCTTCCTGCTAGTATAAACGTTACCGTTTATTTATTATAAAAATACTATGGCTTTTAGTGTAGTTAACACTACTAATTATATTTCAAATAATATATCGCCATAAGTAGGTACTGGCCATACTTCTTTATCAACAATTTCTTCAAGTGAATCAACAAAATGTCTTAACTCAGACATAGCAGGGAATACTGTATATCTAAAGTAACATGCCTGACTTGCACCTTCAAGTAAAGCAGCTTCTTTAATAAAACCATATAGATTGTCTTTGGATTTTTTAGCACCAGCTAATAATGTTGATATTTCTTTTAGTAAATCTTCTTGTACGGATACATCAACAAAAGAGGATGCTTTGCGAATCTCATTAATAGATTGTGCTAAACTATTCATATATTTACTTACTGCTGGTATAAATAATTTATTCGTCATCTCAATCATTACTTTTGCTTCTATATTAATTGTTTTTGAATAATTTTCATATTCAATTTCGGCACGAGAATGAAGTTCTGTTTCAGAATATACACCATGTCTACCAAACAAAGCAATAGATTTTTCAGATACTAAGGAAGGTATTGCATCTACAATTGATGTGAAATTAGGTAAACCTCTTCTCTTAGCTTCTTCTACCCACTCATTGGAGTAACCATTACCATTGAATACTATTCTTTGATGTTCACTTACAGTTCTCTTAATAATATCATGAACTGCTAAATCTACATTGTCTGATTTCTCGATTTCATCAGCAAACTCAGATAATACATCAGCTACAATTGTATTTAATACTGTATTTGGCTCAGCTACAGACATTGAAGAACCAACCATTCTAAATTCAAACTTATTACCAGTAAACGCAAAAGGTGATGTACGGTTTCTATCTGTAGCATCTCTTCTAAATGCAGGTATTGTATGAACACCAGTCCTTAACTTACCACCTTGTTTACTACTAGTAGCCTCACCGGTTTCTATTAATTGTGTTAATACATCCCCTAATTGTTCACCAACAAATATAGAGATGATTGCTGGAGGAGCTTCATTTGCACCAAGTCTATGGTCATTTCCTGGGTTAGATGCAGATAATCTTAATAAATCTGCATTCAAATCTACAGCTTTTAGTACAGCAGACAAGAATAACAAAAATTGAATATTTTCATGTGGTGTCTTACCAGGATCTAATAGATTTTTACCTGTATCTGTTACCATAGACCAGTTATCATGCTTACCAGAACCATTTACACCTGCAAAAGGTTTTTCATGTAGTAAACAAGTAAGTCCATGGCGATTAGCTACTTTTTTCATACATTCCATAATTAATTGATTGTGATCTGTCGCAATGTTTGCTGTTACATAAATAGGTGCTAATTCATGTTGTGCAGGAGCAACTTCATTATGTTGAGTTTTTGCTAAAATACCAAGTTTCCAGCATTCTTCATTCAATTCTTTCATGAATGCTCCAACTCTTTCTTTGATGCAACCAAAATAATGATCTTCTAATTCCTGACCTTTTGGAGGCATAGCACCAAAAAGGGTACGACCACTAAAGATAATATCTTCTCTTTGTAGATATTTTGCTTTATCAATAATAAAATATTCTTGTTCTGCACCAACAGAGCAATTGACTTTTTTCACATCATCATGACCTAATAATTTTAAAACACGTACTGCTTCTTTGCTTAGTGCTTCCATAGAACGAAGAAGCGGAGTTTTCTTATCAAGTGCTTCACCAGTATAAGAGCAGAATGCTGTAGGAATACAAAGCGTAACACCTGTTGCATCTTCTCTTAAAAATGCAGGCGATGTGCAATCCCATGCTGTATATCCTCTAGCTTCAAAAGTAGCTCTTAAACCACCAGAAGGGAAGGAAGAAGCATCTGGTTCACCTTTGATTAATTCTTTACCTGAGAAATCCATAATTACTTTACCATCTGAAATTGGTGTAATAAAGGAGTCATGTTTTTCAGCTGTAATACCAGTCATAGGTTGGAACCAATGAGTATAATGAGTTGCACCTCGTTCAATTGCCCAATTTTTCATTGCGTTTGCAATGGCATCTGCAACAGATGGTTCTAAATCCTCACCATTTTCTATTGCTTTCTTAAATGAAGCATATGCTTTCTTTGGTAAGTATTCTGCCATAACAGCATCATTAAATACATCAATGGCAAAAATCTCTGTCAATTTTCCTGTCATAATAATAAGTCTCCTTCCACACATTTGATTATTCTACTTAGATTGCATTTTGGTTTTTGTCTTAGCTTAGTAATAATTTTTTAAGTTTTGATGAAATAAACTTTATAAAAAAGGGTGATCTCAAAAGACTTGAGAACACCCTTGCTCTAACATAAATTTCTTCTATAGATAAAATACCACTTTTGAAGTAAAAAGAAAAGCTTTTTTTTCAAAATTTAAAATATTTATTACTCATTTTAGCTAACTAATTATTTTGCACAACGAACCATACAATAGTATATGTATTAACCTATACTAAGTTTAACAAATTATTGTTTTATATTAACATCCATTTGCGTAATTTGCAAGCTAATTTTATTCTCATCTAAGACATTTTTTATTTTCTCTAAAAGTTCCCACTTTAATGGCCAATAATTTTCTTTTAGTACCCAAACACGTACACCAATCTGAAGTGCACTTTGGTCAAAATTACTCACATAAACTTCCATTTCATGTTCTTTTAATACCTTATCATTAGACATGATAATTTCTCTTAATAAGTCTTTCACAAGACTAACATTTTCACTATAACTAATTGGTATTAAAATATCAATTCTTCTGTTTGGCTCATTGGTCACATTAATTATATTTGAATTGGATAATGTTCCATTTGGCATTACTAAGAGTCTGTTATCAAAAGTTAATAATTTAGTATAGAAGATATCTATTGCAGTTACAGTACCTTCATATCCCTCAGATATTATATAATCACCTACACGAAATGGTTTTAATAATAGTATCAATACTCCGCCTGCAAAATTAGATAAACCACCTTGTAAAGCAAGACCTATACTAAGTCCTGCCGAACCAAGTAGAGCAATTATTGTACTTCCCTGAACCCCAATCACTTCCACTACTATAATTGTGACTAATAGTATATATAATACAGCTTTTATAAAATTTGATAAAAATCCTTTGACGCTGACTTCTAAACTAGATCGTGTAAAATATTTATCAACTAAGCTTAACAAGAATTTGATAAGCTTTTTGCCTATAAAAACATATATAATAGTTAAAATTACAGTTTTTAATAACCCAAGACCATAGGATAAAATTCCATTCATTATCGTATCAAAATTAAACTGTTCAAATAATTTAAAACTAGAACCGTCTGTTATTAATGCAGCCAACACAAGATGCATGATTTCTTAATCCTTTCATAAATAATTTTTTATATATCACTAATTTTAAATATAGATATTCCAAGGGGTGGAACCGTCATTAATATGGAATATGGAAATCCATCCATAGGAATATCCTTTGAATTTTTAACTCTTCTATTTATGTTGTTATCACCACCATAAATACTTTTATCACTATTAAAAATTTCTTTGTATTTTCCTTTATGTGGTACACCAACTTGAAATTTTTCATAGATAACAGGAGTAAAATTACACACTACAAATAATTGTTCCTTAAGATTCTTACTATTGCGCATAAATGTAAGTATACTGTGGTCTGCATCTTTTGAGCGAACAAGCATGAATCCATCAGTAACAAAATCAAGTTCAAATAAAGCCGGATGTTCTTTATAGAAATGATTTAATTCTTTTACATATTGTTTCATTTGTTTGTGTTTCTCAATATCTAATAGTTCCCAATCAAGGCTCCTACTTTCGCTCCATTCCCTATACTGTGCAAACTCCTGGCCCATAAAAAGTAGTTTTTTACCTGGATGAGCCATCATAAAACCAAATGTAACACGAAGATTTGAAAACTTGTCTTTATCAGTTCCAGGCATTTTATTAATTAGAGAACCTTTCCCGTGTACTACTTCATCATGAGACAATACTAAAAGAAAGCGTTCGCTATAAGTGTAAACGAAACTAAAGGTTAAACTTCCGTGACTCCCCTTTCGAAATAAAGGGTCTAGTTTCATATAATTTGTAAAGTCATTCATCCAACCTAAATTCCATTTTAGGCAAAAACCAAGACCTTCATCTTCTAAGTCCCCTGTTATTTTAGGCCATGAGGTTGACTCTTCAGCTATAATTATTGCCCCATTATTTCTCTTTTTAAACACAGAATTCAAATGTTTTAAAAATTCTACTGCTTCTAGATTCTGATAACCCCCATATTTGTTAGGAAGCCACTCACTATCTTCTTTCCCATAATTAAGATAAAGCATAGATGCTACGGCATCCATGCGAATACCATCCATATGATACTTTTCTATCCAAAACAATGCATTTGCAATTAAAAAGTTAGATACTTCTGGTCGCCCATAATTATATATTAAAGTTCCCCAATGAGGATGCTCTCCCATTCTTTTATCAAAATGCTCATAAAGGCAAGTCCCATCAAATTTAGCTAAGCCAAAAGCATCTTTTGGAAAATGAGCTGGTACCCAATCAAGAATTACTCCAATCCCTTTTTCATGCATATAATCAATAAAATACATAAAGTCTTCTGGAGAGCCATATCTACTAGTTGGAGCATAATAACCTGTCACTTGATACCCCCAAGAACCATCAAATGGGTGCTCCATAATAGGAAGAATCTCTAAATGAGTATAACCCATATCTATTATATAGTCTGCTAACATAGGTGCTATTTCTCTATAATTATAGAATTCTCTGTCATCTTCCCCTGGTTTCTTCCATGAACCTAAATGAACTTCATAAATGGAAATGGGTTCTTTTTTATAATCATAATTTGCTCGTTTTTCTAGCCACTTACTATCCTTCCACTTGTAATTCTCTATATCCCATACAATAGAAGCATTACCAGGACGCAGTTCCCCCTTATTACTATAAGGATCGGATTTTAGTATAGTAAGTTTTCCTTTTATCATTATTTCATATTTATAAATCTCGCCACACTTAATGTTTGGGATAAATAATTCAAATATACCTGAATTATTTAATTTTCTCATAGGATGTCTTCTTCCATCCCAATAATTAAAATCACCAACTACACTCACCCTAAGAGCATTTGGCGCCCAAACAGCAAATGAAGTACCTGATATACCATTCTTAATAACGATATGAGAACCTAATTTCTCATATATGGTATAGTGAATACCTTTCTTAAAAAGTTCTATATCACCTGGCATAATATAAGGGCTATATGAATACGGATCATAAATTTCTTCCTTCGTTTGATTCTGATATTCAACTATAAGTGTATATTCAGGAATTATCTTATCGGGAATGGTTACTGTAAAAAAACCTTCATAATCCTTTTTAATCATAACGTATTCTTTTTTTGATTTTATTAGTTTTACTGTTATATGACTTGCTGTTGGTATAAATACCTGTATTACAACTTCATCTTTAGCAATATGTGGTCCAAGAACTAGGTGAGGATTATCATGTGTAGAACTAACAATCCTATCTATCTCATCCCTATCTAAAAAATCGCAAAACATATCCCCCATATGTACCCCCAATTATTTTATTCTAGATACCACTCATCCTTCACATTATTTTCTTCATCTTCTGCTTTTTCTGGCATATATTTTTTAAATATTCTTTCAAATAAAAATGATACAAGTAGACAACATAATCCAGGAGTTACTATAAATAAAATGTTTATTAAATAAGTTGCAATAGCAAAAAAGGCAACAATAATTGCAATTAGTATTGTAGATGGTAAATGTTTCATTGCCATAAACAAAGAAGTCTTTAGTAATTGTTTTGTTTTTATCCTAAATCTTGATAAGATTGGAAACGCATAAAGCGCTATACAAGTAATTAAAAATAACATTGAATTAAATACACTTACAAGTATAAAGCCTGGTATTCCTTCCATTTGTCTTGCCCACGTAAGATCAAAAATTAAAACAAAATACATAAAAGCTAAAATTATACTAGTAAGAGTACCTACTTTAAAATTCATCTTAAATGCAGAAATAAACTCTCTTGTTAAATATCCTCGTTCTCTTCGAATTACTTTTACCATACAATAATACATTGCAGAAGTAGCTGGCCCAATTGTTATAATTGGTATCATTAATAATATCCACATTAAGCTAACTATAACAATATCTACAAGCTTTCCTACTGCACTAAAGAAACCATTATCCATATTAAAAATACCATTCATTTTTACACCTATTTCATATCACAAAAGCTAGCAGATGTGATATTGCCACAAATATAACACGTTGAAAGATAAAATGTGGCAACCTTTCTTTTTCTTATTTTCTTTCAACCCATTTCCTTATTTATCTTTATATGTAAAATCCAAAGAATATAAGTTCTATTTTTCCTTTGTAATTCTTAATTAACAATAGGAAATGCTTAATTCCATTTGACCATCTAATCTATAATCCCCATATCCATTTGGTAGAATAAAATGATCACCTTTTTTAATGTCTATTCCATCTATCTTACCTTGCCCAGTAATTACGCTTAGCATTGTAAAATTTTCTTTTTGCTTTAGAATTTGGGCACCATTTAATGAAACTTTGTTTACAGTATAATAATCACAAGTAATTAACTCTTCCATAGTTCCATGTGCTAATTTTGTTGTTTTTGGATTTGATTTTTTTTCTTCATAAGGGCAATTGATGACATCAATACTTTTGTCAAGGTGCAGTTCTCTTAATGTACCATTTGACATTCTGTCATAATCATATAATCGATATGTAATATCACTATTTTGCTGAGTTTCTAATATAACAGTTCCACCTTTGATTGCATGAACTGTACCAGGTTCAATCTGAAAGAAATCTCCTTTTTTAATTGGAATCTTTCGAATAAGTTCATTCCATCTATTTTCATGAATCATATCCTTCAATTCCTCTTTATTCTTTGCATTATGACCTATAATAATGCTCGCATTCTCTTCACACTCAAGTATGTACCAGCATTCTGTTTTTCCAAAAGAGCCATTCTCATTCTTTCTAGCATATTCATTATCTGGATGTACTTGAATACTCAGATCCTCTTTTGCATCAATAATTTTAATAAGTAACGGAAATCTATCTTCACTTCCCCCACCAAATAATTCTTTATGATTAGCCCACAACTCACTTAATCTCATCCCTTTATAATTACTACTGCTAATGATACAATCACCATTTGCATGAGCACTTATTGCCCAACATTCTCCTGTTTTATCTGATGGTATATCATAATTAAAATCTTTCTTTAATCTGTTACCACCCCAAACCATTTCTTTAAATACTGGATTAATAAATATTATCTCTTTCATCTATCCTCCTCGTAAAAAAAATCCTATTATTATATTAACACAATTTAATAATATTAAAAAGTGAAAAAAGTCTAAAATAATATAATATCCATCTATTTATAAAAATGAAAGAATCCATGTAATAAAAAACACAGATTCTTTCATTTTTATTTGCTACTATT
>JAEWHU010000358.1 GCA_023387635.1 Bacillota bacterium | reverse complement strand
GTATAGTAGTTAGATTATAACTTAATATGTAATTTTTGTAAATGTTATTTATAAATCTATTTTTTATGTAAATTAGCGATTTCGTATTCATATTAATAAGCCTATATTCTTTCATTATATTTCGAAGTAATTTCAATTTGTAATAATCTGAATACAAGATGTCTTGTATTATTACTTCCTTAATAATTAAACAAATACCATATATCATGCTAAATAGCGCAATAATAATAACAACCATTATAATATACTTTTTGTATAAATCCTGATAGTATTCCTCTTAATATATAAGCTCGGCTTTAATTCTACTAAATTTTGAGCTATTAATTCAATTAAATAATCAACTTGTTCTATATTTAAAACATTAATATATTTCATATGGCTTTATAACTTATTCTTGCTGTATAGATTACAAAAAAAGATTTTCATTTATTGGTATTGAAAAATATTCCAAATTATTATATAATCAAGATTGAAAGGTTATCAGATACAATATTTGTTCAGATTTTTATCTGGCAGATAATAATCTGCTACCCTCAGTGAATGAAGAAATAGCATCCAGCACTTTGTTAGGGTAGAGGGATGCTATTTCTTTTTGTTTTCTTAGTTATCTAATATTTGATAACTCTACTTCATAAATATATTGTATGATTAATATTATTTCATTACTTCATTTGGATACTTTTAAAATTTAAAGGATTAATTCCATTGGTGTATATATGATTCCATGAAATTCTTTTTGCTCATCCAAAACCTTAAATCCTATATTATTATAAAAAGGTATCGCATACGGTGAAGCATTTAACGTTATCTTCTCGACTTTCTCATCTTTTAATTCAGAAATAATTTGTTTAAATAACAATGTTGCAATACCTTTTCTATGATATTTTTTATCAACAAAGGCACATGAAACATTATTATTTGAGCTTATTGATACAACTCCTGCTAGGTCATCATTGAAATACGCTCCATACATAATCTGTTTACCATTCTTAAAGCTATCCTTAAAATTATCGTTTTCAATAAAACTAACTTTAAAAGTTTCTATTCCCTCTATGCTATAATCTGGTGCAACAAACACCAAAAAAGTATTCCATATAAGAGAGAATGCTTTATCCAAATCTTGATTACACACTTTTTTAATTAAATAGTCCATGATTTCTCTCCTTAATACTAAACTATAGTACCTTGTATTGTTACACTCATCATTTCATTTCCTCACAACCCATAAAGCGAAACCATCAATTACAATTGAATCTATCCCCGTATTGAAAGTAAAAATCCCAAAATTTTTTAAGTATATTACCAAATAACTCTTCATAATTCAAAATTATTGTCATAAATCCAGTATTCACTCCATATCTATATGTACTATATTTTATAAATATGTTTCCATTCCTTTAAAACCTTCAAAATCATATTTTTGTAAAACTTACAGAAGTATATAATTGTGTGCAGACAAAATGACTGGTAGATCACTTATTAAAATCTCAATAATTCATCTGTTCCATCATCGGTTAATTTTTCAATCTTTTTTATTATGACATCATAGAAATAAGTATCATTTATCTTAACGGTTACAGTATCATTCACTTTATGATGTAACAAGGCTTTACCAAGAGGTGATTCAATACTAATTAGACCTTTTATTGTATTTGATCTAACTGTTGTAACTATCTTATACGTTTCTTCTTTGTCATCTTCAGGTATATAAATTGTTACACGGTCATTAAGACCAATTTCATCATCACTAGACTCTTCTGAGATTATATTTGCTGTTTTTATCATTCTCTCAAGGTATCTTATTCTACTTTCATTCTGATTCTTAAATTGCTTTGCCGCTTTGTATTCAAAATTCTCACTTAAATCTCCATGCTCCCTTGCTTCTTTAACATCATCTAGCGCTTTTTTTCTTACAATATGCTTACGATATTCAATCTCTTCTTCCATTCTTTTAATATCTTTTTCTGTTATTCTATCATACATGACTTATTCTCCATTTATCATTCATAATATAGTTCATAATTAAATACATCATTAAAGCTACACCACCATCTTTTTTATTATAACCCCAATAATCTTTTTGCTATTATTACCTCCTCTATAACACTATTTAACCTAATGAATTGTTAATACTTTTTAAAACGATAATATATCCAAGCTTAAGTTAGTATATAAACAGTATAATATAGTTATAATAAAATTGCCATCTCATATTACATAATTTTCTAATTTCATATACCATTAAATACAAAAAGTCCGGTCAGAATTTCACCCAACCGGACATATGTTTACTAATAAACTTATTTGAATTTTATCATGGCTCTATCTTAACATTTTTACTTTCTATTGGAACCCCATAATTGCATGTGGTATATATGATTCTTCTAAATATGTAAGTTCTTCTGGTGATAATTTAATCGAAACCGCTGCTGCTGCATCTTCAATATGAGATATTTTAGTAGCACCTATAATAGGAGAAGTAATGGCATCTTTATGTAGTACCCAAGCAAGTGCAATTTGAGCTCTTGGTACTCCTTGTTTTTCTGCTATTTCTGCTACACGTTGCACAATATTTCTTTCTGACTCTGATGTTACTGGGAAGTACTTACTTCCAATAGCATCGTTTTGAGAACGATGGGTTAATTCCTCCCAGTTACGTGTTAGATTTCCTTTTGCAAGTGGACTCCAAGGTATCACTCCGATTTTCTCTTCTTTGCATAGGGGTAACATTTCTCTCTCCTCTTCACGATATAAGAGGTTATAAAGATTCTGCATTGTAGCAAATCTGGTCCATCCATGTTTCTCTGCTACATGTAAAGCTTTTTGAAATTGCCATGCATACATGGAAGAGGCACCGATATATCTTGCCTTACCTGCTTTTACTACATCATGCAACGCTTCCATGGTTTCTTCAATAGGTGTAGTGTAATCCCAACGGTGAATTTGATAAAGATCAACATAATCTGTACCTAAGCGCTTAAGGCTGTTATCAATTTCACTCATAATTGCTTTTCTAGAGAGTCCCGCACCATTTGCACCTTCATGCATACGGAAATAGACTTTTGTTGCTATAACAACTTCATCCCTTTTTGCATATTCCTTTAATGCACGTCCTACGATTTCTTCACTAGTACCATCAGAATAGACGTTAGCTGTATCAAAAAAATTAATTCCTAACTCTAAAGCTTTTTTAATGATAGGTCTGCTATCTTCTTCGTTCAGTGACCATGGTGCAATTCCACGCTCAGGTACACCAAAACTCATACAACCAAGACAAATTCTTGATACATCCACACCAGTATTCCCAAGTTTAACATACTCCATATTTTGAAACCTCACTTTCACACCATATGATTATTATTCCTTCCTTGAATCATTCTTTCTTTCGTCTTTAATCTTTCTTTCTTCTTAAATCGTACTTTCTTTCGTCTTTAATCTTTCTTTCTTTTTAAATCGTACTTTCTTTTGTCTTTTGTTACTTATAAATTAGTATTTTATATCTATATAACTAGTCTATCATCTGGTGTTAACTCCAAGTCAAGTACT
>JAEWHU010000356.1 GCA_023387635.1 Bacillota bacterium | reverse complement strand
ATCTAGGTAATTGGGAAAAGTTTTATAGTTATTGATTTCATATGTGCGGTATACGAATTCCTCCGCTACAACGCTAGACGCTTAACTTCCGCTCCGGAAATGTATACCGCACATATGAAAGATTTGAGTTTCGAACTTTTCCCAATTACCAATTTACTGTATCTAAATTTTGAATCAAGTATTATATTAAGCTTTATATCTATTCTTTTATCAAGTATTTATCAAGCTTTATATCATACTTTATTTCTACGCTTTATATCAAGTTTTACACTAAACTTTATTTCAAACTTCATTTCAATTTTATATCAACTTTATTTCAAGTTTTTCATCAAGCTTTATATCTTATACATTCTCTTAGCATTGTTATAGGTTATTTCTATTACTTCGTCGTAATCCATTCCTTTTAGTGCAGCGATTTCTTTGGCTACGTAGGTTAGGTTAAGGGAGGTGTTACGTTTTCCTCTGTATGGTTCTGGTGATAGGTATGGGCAATCGGTTTCTAATACTATTTGATCGATTGGTGCATATTCTACTACTTCTTTTAATTTTTTCGCATTTTTAAAGGTTACTACTCCACCTATTCCAAGATAAAATCCCATATCAAGATAGGATTTGGCAAGCTCTTTTCCATAAGAAAAGCAATGAATTACACCACCTACTAGCTTCAAGTCGCACCCTTTTATCATATCAAGGGTATCTGCTGCTGCATCTCTGCTATGAATAATAGCTGGTAATTTTACTTCTTTGGCAAGTTCCATTTGGCGCTCAAACCATATCTTTTGTATGTTTCTATCTGGGGTGTCCCAGTAATAATCAAGTCCAATTTCTCCAACTGCAACTATTTTAGGTTCTTTCACAGCTTCTTTTATCCATAGATACTTCTCTTCATCAAGCTCTCCAGTATCACTTGGATGCACACCTATGGCTCCATAAACATGGGGATATTTTTTAGTAAGTTCTAGGGTGTTCTTACAAGATTCTATACTAGCCCCCACATTCACCACGTATTCAATGCCCTCACTTGGCAAACTTTTTAACAATTCTTCTCTATCTATATCAAAAGCCTCATCATCATAATGAGCATGTGTTTCAAAAATCATATTAATCTCCATTCTACCGTGTGAAAATCCTTGATTTTCACACTATGCCTCTAATATATAAGAGGTTTTAAAGACAGAGATGTGATACATATCACATCCCCATAATTTCTTACTTATAAAAATAAATTTAGTGTCAAAAGTCATCTAAAACTATAGCTATGAATATGTGTGTATAAACACTCATATAGGCGCTGTCCGGCTGAAAGTGATTAACTTGAAGGTAAGGCAAGCCGAATGAGTTTTATGCATGCATATTCATTCAATAATATTAAATAAGACTTTTGACATTCCAATCAAATATCTATTAGCAAATTTCTGCTCCTGATGGCATTGGTTTTTCAGGTGTTAATAATGCTAAAACTCCATTCTCATCCTCTGCACATAAAAGCATACCCTCAGATAATACTCCAGCTAATTTTGCAGGTTTTAAGTTAACTAATACCATAACTTTTTTACCAACCATCTCTTCTGGTGTATAGTGTGCTTTAATACCAGATACGATCTGTTTTACACTAGATCCTATCTTAACTTTGGAGCATAATAATTTTTTGGACTTAGGAACTTCTTCACAAGCAATGATTTCACCTACTTGGAATTGTAATTTCATAAAATCATCAAATGTTATTTCTTCTTTGTTTTCTATATCTATTACTTTTTCTTCTACTTCACTCACTGTTTTATCTCCATTTGTACTACTATTTTGTAATTTTAGTTCTTCTACTTTTTTAAGAATTTCTTCTACATCTAATCTCGCAAAAAGTATCTCTGGTGTCTTAGTTACTGTTGTTCCAGATTCATATAATCCGTAAGTACCAAGCTCATCAATGGTTCTCTTCTTAGCATTTAGAGAAGTTAATATCTTTTCAGCTGTTGATGGCATAAAGGATTCTAATAGATTAGCTCCAATACAGATACTTTCTATTAAGTTATAAAGTACTGTTTCAAGTCTTTCTTTCTTTTCTGCATCTTTCGCTAAAACCCATGGCATAGTTTCATCAATATATTTATTGCAACGTTTAAATAGGTTAAAGATCTCAGTTATAGAATCTGCAACTTTAAGATTCTCCATCTTCTTAACTACTTTATCCTTTGTACCAACCACTAGAGAAATTAGTTCATCGTCTACTGGCTCTTTTACTTCTCTATTATAAACAACGCCATCAAAATATTTATTTGACATGGATATAGTACGGTTTACTAAGTTACCAAGGGTATTAGCAAGTTCAGAATTCATTCTCTCAACCATTAGTTCCCAAGTAATCACACCATCATTTTCAAATGGCATTTCGTGCAATACAAAGTAACGAACTGCATCTACACCAAACATATCTACTAGTTCATCCGCATATAACACATTACCTTTTGATTTACTCATCTTTCCTTCTCCTTGTAATAACCAAGGATGTCCAAATACCTGCTTAGGTAGTGGAATATCAAGTGCCATTAACATAATAGGCCAATAGATGGTATGGAAACGAAGAATATCTTTACCAATTAGATGTAGATTGGCTGGCCAGAATTTATTATATAATTCACCATGATTACCGTCAACATCATAACCTACACCAGTTATATAATTACTTAGAGCGTCAAGCCATACATATACTACATGCTTATCATCAAAATCAACTGGGATACCCCATTTGAAAGAAGTCCTAGATACACATAGATCTTGTAATCCTGGAAGTAAGAAATTATTCATCATCTCATTCTTTCTTGATTCTGGCTGAATAAACTCTGGGTGAGTATTGATGTGGTTGATTAAACGTTCTGTATAATTACTTAATTTCAAGAAATAAGCTTCTTCTTTCGCTGGTTGAACTTCTCCTCCACAATCAGGACATTTACCATCTGTTAATGCAGATGAAGTAAAGAAGGATTCACAAGGAGTACAATACATTCCTTCATAATGACCTTTATAAATATCTCCTTGTTCATAAAGTCTCTTAAAGATCTTCTGAACTTGTTTTTCATGATATTCATCTGTGGTACGAACAAACTTATCATAAGAAGTATTCATTAAGTCCCAGATGTCTTTAATATCCCCTGCAATTTTATCAACAAATTCTTTTGGCGTAATTCCTGCTTCAAGTGCTTTGTTTTCAATTTTTTGCCCATGTTCATCTGTTCCTGTTTGGAAAAATACTTCATAACCTTCTTGTCTTTTAAATCTTGCAATACTATCTGCTAATACAATTTCATAGGTATTCCCAATATGAGGCTTTCCTGAAGTATATGCTATTGCAGTTGTAATGTAATATGGTTTTTTACACATATAAATTCCTCCTATTATTTATACAAAAAAGCTCTCGTCTTTAATTACTTAAAGACGAGAGCAAATATTTACAA
>JAEWHU010000321.1 GCA_023387635.1 Bacillota bacterium | reverse complement strand
GCTGTATTTCAGCCCAATGGAAAGATAAAACCCTTGTATTTTCAATACAAGGATATATACGGTGATGACCATAATATTAAAATTGACAGTATCATTTCTTCAAAGGAAGAACATTTTGCTGGACTTCCCACTATAATCTATTATTGCATAGCAGTTATTGAAAATAGGCGTTTAGAATGTATTTTACGTTTTCGTGTTACAGAACATTATTGGGAAATACTTTATTAATATTTTTCTCATTCTATTTTTAATAATTGAAAGAACAATCTTACTAATTATTGAGAAACCATTCTAATGATGGAGCAAAATGCACTGGATAGTGACATCTTCCATTTGCATTTGTGCCAACTTTACGGAGTATTTCTTTATTCATTGAACACACTCCTATATTATAAAATAAAGGAAATGTCTGATTTAAGACACTTCCTTTATTCTAGCTAATCATATTTAGTACAATGTTTTTTTATTTACTTTTATTTACTATTTTATCTTTATTTCAATTGGACTTGATAGTTCTACTGTTCTACTAGATATAGGTGACAAGTATACCGTATCGTATGGGTAATTGACAAGAGGGATCTTTACTGTAGATGTTTTCTGGTTATCTACATACTGACCAGTTTTCTCATCCAAGGTATCAGTTACACCAGTTGACCAATTGTTTATAGAATATTCTTTCCCATCCTCATCATAATAATTAGATGACCAAATTTGTCTTGCTCCTCCATCTTTGACTTGTTCTACAAAGGTTAAAATCCAAGTTTCACCTATTCTCTTTGCCTTTTCAAAGGTAACACCCTGTGGTAAATTATCTGCTGTCACATTAGCAAGGTCAAGTTTAATCTTTTCCATATCTTTATCAAGCCACCTTACTCCAGTTATATAAAGAGTTAATTCCTTACTGTTAGAGAAAAATGAACTTTCTAGTCGATGTGATTTCATCATTGGTGAATCAATGGAACCAGTTGCTGTAATTCCGTTTGAAATCGGTTCAAACCTCTTATTCGATTCATTTACCATATAGAAGGATAAATCTTTAAGCCATGCCGTGTTATTAGAGCTATCAGAAAAATCAATTCTCATATGAGTAGGATAAATTTCTGCTTTATCTAAAATCAACGTCTGTCCATCAATCTCAAAGGTTTCACCCAGTACAATGTTCTCACCTTGTGCTGTAAAGTAAGGGTCAAATTCTAATAGAAATGTGAACTCACTAATATACTCAGGTTCTTGATATTCCTCATTAGACACCATTGCATCTTCCACAGGTATAGTGGCAGATTCATTAAATGAGCTTTCTGTATCCCACACCTTTAAAGACAATAGCATGCTTCCTGGCATATCTTGATCTACAAAGTCCACTGTGACATAATCTAATTCTTTGTTAGCGTTTCCATAAAAACTAGATGAGAGACTATAACCCTCTAACGATGACCCATCAGCCGCCTTAATTTCAGAAGATGCTCTCATGGCTGTGTATATATCAGAATCCAAAGAATAGAAAATATTAAGTTGTTTTTGATCAACGATAAGATATTCAACCCTTGCAGTAATACCGTTTATTGTTTGTTCCTCCTCAATGGGCTGAACATATTCGTTTTCCACTGCTTCTAATAGTGATGGAGAGAATGCTACTAGCTCTACTAATTCTTTTACTAAAGGAATTTTACCACAAGCATAAGCAAAGGTAGGAAAACAATTAACAAGTACTACAAACATAATAAAAGCCGATGCTAAGCTGGTGAGCGGCATAATAAATATTCGTCGTCTTTGTTCTGATTTTATTCTTTGTTTCACTCGTTGCTCCGTATATTCTAGTTCAATTGGTGTATTTTCAAGTTCATTCTTCAGTGTGAGGTACTCATCATATCTATTCATTGTCTTCCTCCTCCGATAATTCAAATTTAAGTAATTGCAATGCCCTACGCTGCCTTGTTGCAATAGTTCCTTGAGGAATATCTAGTATCTGTGCCGTTTTAGAAAGTGTAAAATCCATAAAGTATCTAAGTATCACCACACTTCGTAAATCTTCTGGTAGACGGGCAATGGCTTCTTTTAGTGTGTAAGAATCAAAATCATATTCATGTGCCCCATCTAGCGGCATATATTCTTCTGGTTTTATTCGTTTAAGTCTATTTAATTCTTTCTTGCACTCATTAATCAAAATACGTGTAATCCATGTATTAAAATAATCAGGCTGCCTAAGACTTTTTAAAGCCTTGAATGCTTTATATATGCTCTCATCTACTGCCTCTAGGGCACTTGCTTCATTGCCCAAATACAAATATGCAGTTTTATACAGCTGTTTTTTCACTGCCTCTATTCGCTGGGCAAATTCATTTTTGTCCATTTACAATGTTCCTCCCTATTTGAAGTAAGCTTCTATCTATTAGATACACGAACTACTTCTTTTGATCTCTTTATCCTAAATAATTTTACTAATACATATTAATTTAAATGCCTTGAATAAAAAACTGAACAAAATTTGAATTAATTCATTCTTTTCATCAAATATTAAGAGCAATAAAAAAGTGACAAACCCTATCATCAAGTCATTTCTTGAAAATAATGTTTGTCACCATAATTAATCGAGACGACGGGATTTGAACCCACGACCTCTGCGTCCCTAACACAGCGCTCTAGCCAAGCTGAGCCACGTCTCGCTACCTTATGAAATATTGGTTGTTTTCACAGTACTTATATAATATAATATTTATTGTAGAAAATCAATAAATAATTGCAATTTTTTTAATTTATACCTGTTTTTATAATTAATCTACCGTCAAATCTAGTAATTTAAGAATATATTATGTTTTATAGGATTTACTCAATTGATATTTTATTATGAAAATTATACAAAAACAAGACCAATGGACTCTTGAATTTCATGTAAAAAATTGTTATGATAGATTAGTATTAACGCATATATAATTTTCCCACCTATTTTACCATAAATATAAAATAATATTTGTCATATACTATCGCTATGTTCTTTTATCAATATCAAATACTAACTTATCCTTCTTACTTTGTGAGAATTCTATATTAATCACGTTATACAATCATTAACTAAAATTGGAGGAAGTAATTTATGAGATGTCCATCTTGTCATTCAGATAATTGCCACGTTATCGAAGAATATGAATCTTATCAAAAAGGATTTGGGTTCTTCAAAGGTTGTTGTGGATATTTAATTTTAGGTCCCATTGGCTGGCTTTGTGGACTTTGTGGTATGGGTAAAGGTCATACTTCTAAAAGAGCCTACTGGGTATGTAGTAATTGTGGTAGAAAATATAGGGTATAAGGTTAATACTATGAATCAATCTGAATTTAATAATAGTCGTTCCTATCTCATATGGAAAAAGCTAATGCAAGTCGGCGAATATACTGGATGCCATCAACTACCAGAGCGAAGCTTTTTTATAAATACTTATCAACTTCCTATATGTGCAAGATGTACAGGTGTTTTAATTGGTTATATATTATCTTTTCCTTGCTTTTTTATTCTAGGTTTTTTACATCCATTAGCTATCATTAGCATCTTTATAATGTTTTTTGATTGGTTGTTGCAATATATAAAAGTAATGCCTTCTACTAATCTTAGACGTTTATTTACTGGAATACTAGGTGGTTATGGTATTATGTCTACACAATTATTTATCATTACCCAAATACTAATCATGTTCTTATAGTAAAGGAGGTTACTATGCATATACTAGATGAACAATTGGATTCTTTATCAGATGAGTCAATTATATATCTAATACAAACAGAAGAATTAGATGCCATGGATTACATGTTAAATCGCTACAAATACTTGGTGCGAAAAAAAGCTAAAGCGTTATTTTTAATTGGTGGGGATAAGGACGATTTAATTCAAGAAGGTATGATAGGTCTATATAAGGCTATTAGAGATTATAACATTGATAAAGAAAGCTCCTTTTATAACTTTGCTGACTTATGCATCTCCAGACAAATATATAGTGCAATCAATTCCTCCAATCGTAAAAAAAACATTCCTTTAAATACATATGTATCTATCTACACTCCTGCTTATAATGAAAATTCTGATGCAGAGGACAAAGAGCCATTACTTGATTTAATGTATGAGAATACAATGCCTAATCCCGAGGAATTAATTCTTGACAAAGAGCGTACAAGTATGTTAGAATATGAACTCGTAAGGCATTTAAGTTCATTTGAAAAAAATGTATTAAATTTGTATCTACAAGACTTTAATTATATTCAAATTGCTGAAAAATTAAAGAAAGAACCAAAATCAATTGACAATGCTTTACAACGCATTCGTTCAAAGTTAAATAAAGTCCTAAAAAAACTTTGTTAACAATAAAAATAAGCAATGCTGCCATGGCTCAGTCGGTAGAGCGTTACCTTGGTAAGGTAAAGGTCACGGGTTCGATTCCCGTTGGTAGCTTAATAGTAAAGACAGTGAAATCAAGACTTAAATCAATTTTAGACAAAGTGAAAGCACTCAGGAATGAGTGCTCTTTTTACGCTATAGACTACTTTTTTATATAACCTCCGTATGTCTCCAGGGAGGAGGTTTTATATAGATGTATTTTATTTTAAAAGCAAAAAATGTTGGAAGTGCGACTCACACCCCAACATTTTTTATAGGACTCAAAATCTTTGATTTATACATAAATTTCTATAAGCCTAATAATTCTTTTTTCTTTAACTCAAATTCTTGTTGTGTAATAACACCTCCATCAAGTAATTGCTTGTATTTAATCAACTCATCAGCACTAGAAGATTGATTAGCACCATTTGTTGAAGATTGATTAATACCGTTTGCTGAAGATTGCATTCTTTCAACATATTCCTTGATTTCCAAAGCTAGTTGATACGACTTTTTTGTAGGAAGAACAATAGCATTTTCATCTTTGATATAATCAGTTACTGATTTCATACTACTATTATCCAAACCTCCAATAGTCTGAAAATAGAGATACCCTCCTAAAAGTCCCGGTTTTTTAATCTGAACTGATATTACACTACTAACAGGAATAGTTTTTTGTTTTTTGGTAAATTTCTCACTAATTGAAATCATAGTACCATTTACTTCAATAGTTTTACCGCCACTGCTTATTACCATATTAATCGCCCTTGTATTTATATCTATTTATATCTATATTTTACAAAATATTGGATGATTTTACAAGTACTATTTACCATAATTTTGTAATGAACATAATCATTGATATAGGGGTTATATTTTTATACTAGAGAATTAATAGTCTTCGCTCCCGATATTTGCATATTCAAGTGGTTATTATTAAATGAATTAATTATATAGTTAATTTCATCCCCACACCTTTATAAATTGTTCACACAATCTTCAATCTTTCTACATATTAAGTACACAATTGTTCATTATAATGAACTTAGTAATCAAGGTTCCCCACCTTGTTTATATAAATTTTTTTCATTATGGCCAGTAGAATAGCTACTGGCCACTCCTCTAGTAATATCCCCCCTTATTTTTCCCCTTTTATATAAACATAAAAATACCTAAAAGTTAGTTAAACACTAACTCTTAGGTATTTATTTTACTTCATTTTTTGCTGTTTCCATTTTATTGATAAGCCAAAATAGAACTACCAATAAACAACCTATAATTATATCCATTGTATCACCTCGGTAAAAGTATGTACAAAGAAAATAATTTTTAATCATAAATTGCTTATCTTAATAATTTATTCACTTTAACTTTTGGCTATTTCTTAACAAGAACTAATTCAACCTTTGCCTTACAATCTCATAGGATAATACACCCATAGCCACAGAAGCATTTAAGGAATCAATATTACCAAACATAGGTATTTTAGCTACAAAGTCACACTTTTCTTTTACCAGTCTGCCGACACCTTCACCTTCACTGCCGATTACTAAACCAATCGGTCCTTTAAGGTCAAGTTTATACATACTCTCACCGTCCATATCAGCACATACAAACCAAAGTCCTTTATCTTTTAATTCTTCCATGGTAGCAACTAAATTAGTGACTTTAGCTACTGGTGTATAATTAACTGCACCTGCTGAAGTTTTTACTGCTGTTGCTGTAAGACCTACTGCTCTACGCTTTGGTATGATAATACCATGAGCACCTGCTTGATTTGCAGTTCTTATCATAGCACCAAGATTATGTGGATCTTCGATGTTGTCTAACAGAATGATAAATGGTGGTTCACCTTTTTCTTTTGCAGCATTAAGTATATCTTCTACTTCTGCATATTCATATGCTGCAGCATATGCAATAACACCTTGATGCTTTCCTGTTTCTGATATTTGATCTAATCTTTCCTTTTTAACATAATTGATTATAGTATCGCCTTTTTTAGCTTCTCTAATAATTGATTTAATTGGTCCATCTTGACTACCATCTAATATAAATAAACGGTCAATGGTTTTTCCTGCACGAAATGCCTCCATTACAGGGTTACGACCTTCAATTGTAAATTCTTCGTATCTCATATATTACTCTCCATTCTGTTAGTACACCGCGAATTTGGCATCAGCACAAATTTGCTTCTATCTATTACTTTCGTATTCATTAAGTCCCAATACACACATAATTCTTTGTATAATACTACGATTTTAGATATAAGTTTTTTACTTATGTTTATTTTAACCCATATTGAATTAATTGGACTATTCTAGCGAATTGATTATCTAAATACAAATATCCGATTAATGCTTCAAAACCAGTTGCAACTCTATACTCTGTCACACTTGCATTCTTAGCTGAAGTAAAAGATTTGGCATTACGCCCTCTTTTATATATCCCAAATTCCTCTTCTGATAAGATAGGTTCAATTTTATGAAGAATCTTCATCTGAGCGGGAGCTTTTACTAAGTTGCTAACTTTTTTATGCAATTTATTTACAGGGGCATTACCTTGTTCTACGACAACTGTGCGTATCACTAAATCATAAACCACATCACCAATAAATGCAAGAGTTAGAGGTGAGTATGTTCTTACATCAGTATTTGGCAAATTCATCTGTGTTTTTATAAATTTTATTAAATCTAATTGTTCGGTCGGATAATCTCTGAATTTTTCATCTTCTTTTGATAGGATCTTTTCTTTTGTATTTTCAACTTTTTGTAATTCTTCTACTTCTTGACTTTTTTCAACTTCTTGTATTTCTTCTTCTTGACTTTCTTCTACTTCTTGCATATCTACTTCTTGACTCTTTTTAACTTCTTCCAATTCGTCTAATTCTTTCATATCTTCTACTTCTTCATTCCCTATATATGAATCTATGCTCTTTTCCATCGTACTCCTTCTCTTGTATCTTCAAGTACGATTCCTTTTTCAAGTAAAAGATTACGAATTTCATCGGATTTAGCAAAATCTTTATTTTTTCTAGCGTTTTGTCTATCCTCAATTAGTTTTTCAATTTCTTCATCAAGTAATTCTTCTTTAACAGTTGCTTGTATTCCAAGTATGTCTGATAAATGAATAATTATTTCTAATACTTTAGTGATTACCTCTTTGGAATTGTCAGATGTTAATTTTGAGTTAGCAACTTTTACAATTTCAAATATAGCCGAAATAGCATCTGCTGTATTAAAATCATCATCCATAGCAACTTCAAATTTTTGTTTTAGGTTATTTACTTCATTTAAAATATCCTCTTCTTCTTTTGTCATGCTCTCTACAGTTGAAGCACCTTTTATAAATTCAAGATTATAAGTAGCTGTTTGAATTCTATCAAGACCATTCTTAGCCGCTTCCATAAGTTCTCTACTAAAGTTAATTTGGCTTCTATAATGTGCACTTAACATAAAGAATCTTAAAACTGATAATGGATATACTTCTCCTATCTCACGCACGGTAAAGAAGGTACCTTCGGATTTAGACATTTTTTTATTATCAATATTAAGGAATGCATTGTGCATCCAATATCTTGCGAATTCTTTTCCATTGCAACATTCACTTTGAGCAATTTCATTCTCATGATGAGGAAATACTAAATCTTCTCCTCCAGCATGAATATCAATTTGATCACCTAGGTAGCGTTTACTCATAACAGAGCATTCAATATGCCAACCTGGTCTGCCATCGCTCCATGGTGATGGCCAGAAAGGTTCTCCTTCTTTTTTCGGTTTCCATAATACAAAATCCATGGAATCTTCTTTATCTTCACTTACAGCAATACGAATTCCAGCTTCTAGATCATCAAGATTCTTTTTTGATAATTTTCCATATTCCTCAAAACTTCTTGTTCTAAAATAAACAGTTCCATTCTTTTCATAAGCGTGGCCTTTTTCTATTAGGGAAGAAATCATGTCAATCATTCCATCAATTTCTTCCGTCGCTTTTGGACTACTTGTAGCCGGTTTTACATTTAGTCCAGTTAAATCTTTTATATACGCTTCAATGTAGCGCTCAGATATTTCAGTTGAAGAAACACCTTCTTCATTGGCTTTTTTAATAATTTTGTCATCCACATCTGTAAAGTTTGATACAAAATTAACCTCATATCCCTTATACTCTAAATATCTTCTAACTGTGTCAAATACAATAACTGGTCTAGCGTTTCCAATATGAATGTAGTTATAAACCGTTGGTCCACACACATACATCCTTACTTTGCCTTCTTCAATAGGTACAAATTCTTCTTTCTTTTTCGTTAAAGTATTATATATTTTCATAAAAATCCTTTCTATAATAGCAATATTCTTTTTTTTAAGTACTATCTATATTTGTATTTTATAAAATCCTAATCATTCTTACAAGATGGATTTAAACATTTGATTAAATAGTCTAAATCTTCTTTCATTTTCTTGTTCTCTTGTTGTAAGAGCATCAAATCATTTTGTACTGGATCTGGTAAATGAACTTGGTCCATATCTTCTCTTGGTATCTTAATATTATCTCTTTTTACTACACGGCCAGGAACACCAACAACCGTTGAGTTTGGTGGGATTTCAGATAATACAACAGAACCTGCACCTATCTTTGAATTCTCACCAATGGTAAATGAACCAAGCACCTTAGCTCCTGCACTTATCATTACATTATTACCAATAGTAGGATGTCTTTTACCTGTTTCTTTCCCTGTCCCTCCAAGTGTCACTCCTTGATACAATGTTACGTTATCTCCTATGATAGCCGTTTCACCAATTACAACTCCATGACCATGATCAATAAATAGTCCCTTACCAATGGTTGCACCCGGATGAATTTCAATACCTGTTTTTCTAACTGTTCTTTGTGAAAACCATCTTGCTAAAAAATAATGTTTTCTCAAATATAATTTATGAGCGATTCTGTATCTTATAATAGCTTTAAAACTAGGATATAAAAAAACCTCAAATGGTGTTTTTATTGCGGGATCTCTTTCTTTTATGATTTGCATTTCTTCCTTAATATATCCGATAAAGCCCATGATTTCAACCTCCTCTTATTGAAACACAATATTTTTTTCATAATAACTCACAAAGTTCTGTGAATAAGCCCCTATATTCATTCTTAGAACTTTTGTGTGAAAGTGTTTTTTACACTTTTTTAAATGTAAAAAAACTTCGTCTCTACTTATAAGAGACGAAGTTTATCCGCGGTTCCACTCTAATTTATATTGGTGCTAAAACTCCAATATACAATCTTTATGTAGGTAACGGTTACTCCGGACTAAGCTAAGATACTTCCTCACTTAATCAGCTCCCAGATGCACTTCATTTATTCTTAGGAAAAGAATGCTTTCAGCCGATGACATTCTATCTCTGATACCTGCACATAAACTACTCTTCTGTTCTACGCTTTTATTCATCATATTTTATATAACCTTATTTTATGCAAATTTATAGCAATTGTCAATACAGAACTATGTTCTTTATTTTTTACCCTTATTTTTTAGATTCTTTAAAATAATAACCATCAATACAGATGCTAACATAACAACCAATATAAGAATAGGCAACAGAGAATCATTACTTTCTTCTATAACCTCCTTACTTATAACCGTAGTATCTTCTTTATTATCTATATCTGAAATCTTGGAATCACTATCCTGATTAGAACTCTTATCTTCATCTATTTCTGTATCCTCTTGCATAATAGTGGTATCTGATTGAGCATTAGAAATATATGAGGCCTCTAATTCCTTTGTCCATGATACCTCTTTAATTTCCTTAGCTGATTTGGTTATGGTATAAGATATTATTTCTCCACTTTGAAAATGAAATTTTAATAAAATATCCCCATCTTTACATTCATCGAAGAATTTGCTGTTAATAACTATAGTATTATTAAAGTAATCTGGTGAAAATGTCTCGCCAAATTGCTTAAAGGCGGTCCAGTTCTGTGGTCCAGGAAATCCTGATTCCGTAACATAAGAAGCTTCCATAGTGGATAATCTACTTCCATTAAATAGAACAGGTATGCTTAAAAGTTTTGTATTACTTTGAGCAGGAACTAATATAGGAGTATCATAATAAGTAATATAAACTTCCCAGCTGAGTCCTTTGGTAAAATTCAAATCAATTATTCCTACTATCCCATAATTTTCCCCAGATTCTTTTATTAAACCATTTATAAAGTCGCTATGAAATATAATAGTATCCTTCTCATATGTATAATCACTACCTACTTCTAATAATTTATTCTTGTATGATACTCCAGTGAACTCATTTCCATTTAGAGTTAATTTCATAGTACTATCCATATTTCTAGTTTCTTTATTAATAAATAACCTGTCTGATTCAGAATAGGAAGAACGCTCTTTTGAAGAACTTATTATATAATTGTACAACTTTTCATTGGTCCATGTGAATTTGGTACGATTAAAATGCTGCCCGTTGTCCCATAGCATAAGTGTTATGCCTGATTGTTTGCCATAGTAATTTATATATTCAAAATATTTTAACACTTCACCTGGTTCTATCGTGTCTAAATTCGTATCAAAACCTAGTAACCCATATTCACCACATATTACAGGTATTCCATTCTGAACAAAATATTTATTCACTCTATCAAATGCTTGTTCTAACTGTAGTATAACTTCCTGGTCAAAGGTAGTTTTTCCTGCAATATTAACACTAAATGGCCAAAAGCCATAATAATGGATAGTTGCAATTATATTGTCATCCTCTAACTTAGTAATCATATCATATAGAGCCTTACAATAATTTTCACCATCGTTTGTATATACGGTAGGTAATACAAGCATACGAGTACTATTTTTACCACCAGATTTACGTACAATATTATAGAATGTTTCGTTTAGTATATTTAATAATTCAATCTTTTTATTATCATCTGTGTCTAAAAAGGTAGGCTCATTGATGGATTCAAAGCTTAATTTCTCAGAATAATCTTTATAATGGTCTGCTATTTGCGTCCATAGGGCAGAATATTTTGGCAATACAGTTTCATCGGTATCCATAATATTCACCCATTTCCAAGAATCATGATGCATATTAATAAGCACATATAGACCTTCATCTAATGCATCATTAATAACCATATCTAGCCGATCAAAATAGCTACTATTAATTTTATAATTTGTGGTATCATTTACGTCAAAATGACCATCCCAAGTAATTGGAATACGAATACTGTTAAATCCTTGCTTTTTGATAGAGGCGATAAGTTCCTTACTTACAAAAGGATTCCCCCATGAAGTTTCGGAACCAATGGAATCAAATGAATTCCCAAGATTCCATCCAGGTTCCATTGCATCTACATAGCTACTTGCTTCTATTTTTCCT
>JAEWHU010000261.1 GCA_023387635.1 Bacillota bacterium | reverse complement strand
AACCATAGATGGGATAAGCTACTTTGTTTATAATAAATTAGAAACTGAAGAAATCATATCTAGTACATATAAATAATACACAACACTCATTTCAGATATAGTAGAAATTGATTAAATCATACAAGATTAAAAATACGTAACAACAAGGAGTATAAGTAGTTGATTATTTGCTGAAAAATATTCAATAAGAGGAGGTGTATTAAATGAATAATTCAAGAAATATAAAGTTATTGTTTTGTATATTTGGAAGTCTTATGCTCACTTTATTACAGACTCCATTATTTTTTCGTGCAACTTATAATGCTTTTGGGGGAGGATCAGGTGCTAATTTATTTACAATGAATACTTATAAGCTTTTTTCTATAATTTCTTTTGTTGGAGTTATATTAGTAATAATTTTTTCTTTTATTTTAATTATGAGTAATATAAATTTCAAAGAAAATAATAAATAAGTTAGATAAAATAGTTTTATAGCTAAGACGCATCATATTCTGAATGTACAACAAATTTCAACTTATAAGGAGGGCATTTATAAATTTAACTGTAAATGTAGTTTGATACCTAGATTATTCTTAATTGATTTTTACCTGGATAATAAAACTTGTTGCTATATATGGACTATTTCTTGCTATAAAGGCTTTTGAAATCTATATAAAGAAAAATTTATAATATTTAATATGAATTATACTTATTCACAAGGAGTTGGTATAAATAAAAAATAATTTTAAAATTAACATTTCAAAGTTCGAACAAAATATATTAATATTTTGTTTAATAATAACCATAATTTCATTCGGAATAATAATTATTAAGCCTATTAGCGCTGATGCATTTCAAAAAGTTATATACTTATTTGAGATAATATTAATGTTTTTGTTTATATATATGATATCTAGAACAGCTGTAATTTGGTGTTAGTATAATATTGTAGACACTGAAAGCCGAACACTTTAAAATATTAATAAAAAGGAAGTGTTACAAGTGGCTAGAGGTCAAAAAAAATATACAGAAGAATTCAAAAATACAATAGTAGAGCTTTATAACGCCGGAAAGAGTCTAACGGAGTTAAGTAGTGAATATGCCCTATCAAAATCAACAATCACTATATGGATTAAGAAAAAACAGCCCATCACAATAGATAAAAATACCACTATAAGTGCAGAAGAATATCAAGCAATATTAAATAAAAATGCAAAACTTGAAGAAGAAATTGAAATATTAAAAAAAGCTATGGGCATATTCGCGAGGAAGTAACAAGTATATTTGAATTCATTACTAAAAACAAAGAACACCATGATATTAAGCTTATGTGTAAAGTTTTAAAAGTATCTAGAAGCTCCTACTATAATTTTTTAAAGAAAAGACCTTCTAAACGAGAATTAGAAAATCAAAAAATAGAAATTAGAATCTTAGAAATACATGATGGTAGCAAACAACGTTATGGTGCTCCTAAAATCCATAAAACCCTTGAATCTGAAGGGATTAATATAAGTCTTAAAAGAGTACAAAGGATTATGAGAAAGCTTGATATTAGATCAATAATTACAAAAAAGTATAGAGCTATATCATCCAAGAAAAAAGTAGAATGTAGAAATAACATATTGGATAGAAATTTTAATACAAAATCTATCAATGAAAAATGGGTATCAGATATGACTTACATCCATACAATAAAAGATGGTTGGTGCTATCTAGCATCTGTGATGGATTTACACAGTAAAAAGATAGTAGGACATGCCATGTCTAAAAATATAGATACTAATCTAGCCCTTGGAGCTGTAAAAAATGCTATGCTATTACAAAAGCCTACGGCTTCTCTAGTTCTACATAGTGATCTAGGCTGTCAATATACTAGTAGTGAATTTCAAGCATATATATCAGATTCAAAGATTCTTAATCATTCATTTAGTAGTAAAGGATGTCCATATGATAATGCCCCAATAGAGTCTTTTCATGCTTCATTAAAAAAGGAAGAAGTGAATATAGTTACATATTATGATTTTAATGCAGCCAAATTGGCTATTTTTGAATATATTGAATCATGGTACAACCTAAAAAGAATCCATGGTAGCATAGGGTACATAACCCCTCAACAATGTGAAGATAAAGCTAAGAAAGTTTCATAATTTTGTTCGGAAAATTGTGTCTAAAATATTGACTTAGATCCAATACATAAATTATGTAATCATATTCAAAGTGAATTTTTAATTCATCATATGAATAAGTCCCTAATACAAATATTGACTTCACTCTACTGTAAATATTATTTAAGTAGTTTATCAACCTTATCAGCAATTTCTAAATATCTATGACTCCAACCACTATCAATAGATATTTCTTGAAGTGAGCCAGTTGGAGCAAATAGGAATTTTAATTCTTTAATACTCGAAGTGTCACAGGAATTTAGACTCTCTATTAATAAATCCATATCTTCTAATACTTCTTCAACAGTACTATAATTTGACCAATCCAAAACAGTATCGGGACTGTCAACTAAACTCTTGATATATTCTAATGTATCTATTAGTTCCTCGTACTTCTCTATCAAGACAATTCATCCCCCATACGCAATCTAAAATATCCGACTGTCGTTAAATTCTCTTATAAATAAATTTGCAAAGCACATTAAGATATCCCTCGCATTAATAACTTCTATATTTGCAATTTTTTTCCTGCTAAATTGTAGAAAATTTAGTCTAGTATGCTGCAGAGAAAACGAAAAAGCTATTAATCAGCTACTATTAGTCACACTTTCAAATATTTTTACAACTATGTATCTTTATTCGCATGTTTGCAATTTTCTTTACAAAAAATAAATAAACCAAGAGTCCTGAAACTCTTGGTTCATCTGCTAGAATTTTTTATTTTTTCAACTTCCCAACAATATTCTTGATTCCTGTTACTGCAAATGTAACCAATCCACTGAATATGAAAAAGAACCCTATTGGCAGTAAGAAGAAATTCTCATGCAAAAATCCTTCGGCATCGATGTATTCCACAGAGTTCGCTTTTATCAGAATAAAAGTCACGCCCATGCACAGCAGTGCCGCACCGATGATGGTAGCAATTAAATTCATTCTTGCTCTTCGGGTTTCGCTTCCATCTTTGATCAATTTCTCAGTCATGTTGTTCATATCTTTTCCTCCTAAGATTAATTGGTCAAGCGAAAGGTCAAACGCTATGGATAATTCTACAACCATTTCTAAATCTGGAAGATTCTTGTTGTTTTCCCAATTTGATATAGCCTGCCTTGATACATTTAATTTTGAAGCTACCTGTTCTTGGGTCAATCCTCTGTCCTTTCGAATTTTTCTGAACTGTTCACCAAAATTCATTTTATAACACCTCCGCTTCCTCTTTAAGCATAGTTCCCCCACTGCCGTTCAAGCAAGCAAGTAGCTCTTGCATTGACGTTTTTCAATGCCAGAATCACTGTCATTGCTTATTTCACCACTAATTTCAACAATCTCAGAGCTGATGATGATCTGGTTTTATTTAGCTTATCCCAATTCACAACGCCGTTACTCTGCATAAAGGGCTGCTATTATATATGTGAGATTATATAAATAATCTTTGCCTAATTTTAGCGCAGATAAAATTAAAAGTCATGTATGAGTTCAAATCTTCATACATGACTTTGTTATGGTGCGGATGGCGGGATTTGAACCCGCACACCCATTCGAGTACTACCCCCTCAAGATAGCGTGTCTGCCGTTCCACCACATCCGCAAAATATTACTTTATAATTATAATATCATTTATATCTAATGTCAACAAATTCAATTTATGTGCAATTAAGCTTTATCATTGTTATACATGCTTATTTATTTTTACGCAGTTAAAGGGTCCTTTCGACCCTCTAACTTGCATCATTATTATTAATATTTTCATATTTTATATACCATTCTTCTATATTAGAAAAAACATTATAACTTTGAGGCTTCATATCACCTTTAATTTTGTTCTTTACTAGTACAGCGCCGTTTCTAAAAAACAAGCTAATATAGGGTAGTTCTGTAACAAATAGTTCTTCTAGTTCACCAAAATTTTCCTCTT
>JAEWHU010000210.1 GCA_023387635.1 Bacillota bacterium | reverse complement strand
TAAACTATCATAGCACCTGTTTTAACTTGTTCTTCACCTAATTGTTCTAATATTTCTGTTCCACTGGCACTTATATTACCTATGATTTTTCTTCCAGTTCTTTTTTCCAACTCATCAAGTAGTTCTTTTGGAAAACCAGTCTCCGTAAATGTCTGAAAGGGTGTTTGAATATTCAACCCCATAAGTTCCCAATGACCAGTCATTGTATCTTTGCCTTTACTAGTTTCAGACATTTCTGTATAATAAGCTAATGGTTTATCAACTGATGGAACTTGTTTTAAAGGATGCAAATTAGCTAATCCAAGTTTTTGTAAATTTGGTATATTGAATTCTTCTACAGATTCTGATATATGACCAAGAGTATCCACATCAATATCTCCATATGCTCTAGAGTCATCCATCGCCCCAATTCCTAGTGAATCCATTACAATCGTAAATATTCTATTATATTTTTTCATATGACACCTCTCTTTATATTTAATAGTTATTATAACCTAATTATGTACACATAATTTATTTATATTATATCATAATAAACTATTGATGCACCATCAGTTTCCTGTTTATTCTTTTACTTTTTTGTTTAATCTCAAAGATTAGATTTTGCTTACTTCAACATCAGTTTTTTACAATGTATAGTTTTTAGTAAGACAAACTGTCGTTTAAAGTAATATAAAAAACATAATATTGCTACGCTTTTCTACAATTATTGCATTACAAACATATTATAATGTTTGTAATTAAAAATATTATGGATACTAAGATATACGTTCTATATTTGGGCACCTGGGGCGTATGGAGTAAATGGTGCAACCGACCAGCTAATACTATAGCTGGTTATTTTTTTGCCTTTTATTTATGTAGAAATATGTATACCACATAAAATAATGGGTATAAATTCCTATAAGGAAATCCTACTTTGATAATACCTATTAATATATGACAAAAAATATGTAGTAAAGGGAAGTGATATGTTTCATGAGAATTATTTTAAAGTATTTTTATAAATACCACTTGTGTCATTTGACTAAGAATAAAATAAATACGGAAGACGCTAAAATTATATATGCCTATCGTTACTTATCTTGGGCTTTAACTTCATTTGTATACCTTACTGGAAAACCTAATTCTGTATTTATATTTAAATTTGGGGTAATTCTATCATTATTTGTGTCATCCGTTATTTTCACTGATTTATATATGAAATTTAAAGAAAACACAAAAACTCTTAAAATTATATTACTTAGTGAAACCTTAGGTATTGCATTATTATTGCTTCCAACAGATGGACTTGCCAGTCCATTTATATGGTATGCATTAAATCCCACTCTTGTAGCAGCCAACTCTCTTCCTGCATATTTTTGCTGGATTAATTTATCATTCTATTTACTTACAGGCTCCATTATTACTTATTATATATTTAATCCAAACAATATTAATCTACTAGCCATATTAGTTGAGAACTATAATCTTGCTCTAGCTTTTGTACTGATTACTTTAGTTGTACAGCTGCTTGCTAACTTAACAAATAAATTATCAATTCAGTCTAATGCATTAAAATTATCCAATGAGGAAAGACAGGAATCCATGAATTATATCATGACCTTATATCAAATCATGGAAGCTATGGACAAGCACATTACAAAGGATAAACTATTTAGAACATTAGCGGATTATACTTCTAGTCTAATGAACAGTAAATTATGTGTGTACCTGCTTCCATGTTCCCCAGGTGAAGATGAAATTATCCAATTCAATAAATCTTTTAATTTCACAGAATTACAAACCCTTCTTTATGAACTTAAAACTAAAAATCTACAACAGAAAAACACAAAAGAAGTAAGTCAATTAATGATAGGCAATTACTGTTACTTAACAATTCCCATATTCATAACTACTGCGTCTTGTGGCCTTATTGCTACTCAAATAGATGAATTCTTAAATAAAGATGAACTAGATCAACGGATAAAACTATTAGAATTTTTATCTGGATTATGTTCTATTACACTTGAACGTTTTTATATAGAAGAAATTGAAATTCAATTATTAGTGAATGATGAACAGAACCGTATTGCTAATGAGATACACGACAGTGTTTCACAGCGGCTATTTAGCATATGCTATGGAGTTCATGGTGTATTAAAAAGAGGGGAAGATATTTCATATGATGAACTACAGAATTATCTATTAGAAATACATGAATCTTCTCAGATTGCTATGGAGGAACTACGAAACTCTATTTATAAATTAAGTTCAAAAAAGAAAGGGGAAAAATCACTTAGTATCACTTTAAAAGCATTTTTAGATAGTATGGCTAAGTTACATCATATTGTAATCAATTTCAATATAAGTGGAGACGAATTTACAGTTTCCTTACCATTAAAGCAAGTAATTACCCGTATTGTACGTGAAGCTTGTGGTAATGCCATTCGTCATGGTGTTTGTAATACAATTAATATAAATATGCTTATAAGCAGTGAATTTATCTCAATATCCATCTTAGATGACGGTAAAGGATTTTATATAAACGCTGAAAAACCAGAATTTAAAATAGGACTTGGTCTTTCAAATATGAGAAGTCTAGTTACATCTTATAATGGAACTATGAACTTAAGTAGTAAAATTGGTGATGGTACTAATATTCAATTTATGATACCTCTAAAAAATAAAAATATTGATGAAAGTAAAGAAAGGATGGCTATATGAAATTACTATTAATAGATGATCATCCACTTGTAAGAAAAGGATTACAATTTGTTTTATCATTGGAAAATGATATGGAGGTAATCGGAGAAGCAAGTAATAGTACAGAAGCCTTTACTCTACTAGAAAATCAAACTCCAGACATTGCTTTAGTTGACCTAAGATTAGGAACTGAATATGGTTTGGATATTGTAGAACAATGTTTAAAAAATTATAATATATCCTGTAAATTTATTATATTAACATCATCAGCTGACGAATATGACTTTCGTAAGGCCAAAGAAGTAGGTGCATACGGTTATGTATTAAAAGAAGCTTTCCCAGAAGAATTATTATATGCAATTCGTTTAGTGAACCGAGGGAGAAAATACTATGATCCAGGAATTATAAGTGAGATAATGAAGGAATCTTCCACTGATACGAATACAGAAGTTCTAACACCTAGAGAGCATGAAGTACTACTATCACTTGGTGAAGGATTATGCAATAAAGATATTGGCAAAAAGTTATTCATCTCAGAATATACCGTTAAAAAACATGTTAGCCAAATATTGGCTAAATTAGGATTGACCGACAGAACTCAAGCAGCATTATATGTACAGAAAAAAATATCTTAATCTGCGTATTAACTAAATGTACACTATCATAGAAAATAATATTATATAATATCATAGAGGCATAGATACTTGTACATATCGTATCTATGCCTCTATAATGTTCAGCTGTTTGGTAACTGGTACTCGGAACTTTCATCTCCATCATCCTGCTGTAATTCTTGTACAATATCATCTATTCTTTCATTATAATATATTCCTTTATTGTAAGCAGTAGTATGTTTATAGATATAAAGATCACCTTTATCTTCTACATGGAACACATTATCCTTAACAAATTCATTTTCATCTGCTATATAATAAATGGGCTTTTGCATTTCATCTGAAAGAATTAGTAAATCTTTTATACTTGTCACTTCATAAGTGTGTTCAAATGTTTTACCTGGACTGTGCCCTAAAGCAACCATTCTACTTCCATGATTATTTACTATCTTTTTCACTTCACTTCTAAGAATCTCTTGCAATGATGGTTCATAGATAAAGAAAATAGTAGATAAAACTCCTATAATTAGAAGTGTAATTATTATACCTATAAGAACAATATATTTGATATCAAGGGGTAAGGTATGAACTATACTATCGGTAAATTTCTCTGATGTAGATTGCATGTCCCCCTTTTTTATTTCAAATAAGTTTTCTTGAAGTGGAATACTCATCGTTATATCAAAAGGAGTCTCTTTCATTCCAGATGGTGTAATAGCAGTGATATTACCTATCATACTAATTACTAATTCTGTGGACAAATTGACTCCAGTTATCTTATTTGCTTCCTGCGCAAAATTTTCATATCTAGCAAGCTCTAATTTTAAAGTTTCTTCCTCTTGTATATTGTCTGACTCCATATGTATCGTCTGTTTTTCTAACAAAGGGAAATCTTTTTTCCAATAGTCTAATCGACTATCATTATTACTACTATATCCTATAACACTTGCATTCATCATGTATTCCATATCAAGAGGTATGACTTCACTCCCTTGATAACTTGTACTAAAATCTACTTTTATATAGTCCAGGAGATTTTTTATGTATATGGCACCTTCTTCTTGTATGGTATCATCATATAATTCATTTTCAATCAAATGTACTTCGTATGTTAGACCTGGCTGAAATGAATAATTATAAATCATAACCTCTTCTGTAGATGTCTTAGGATTTAGAATCAGATAGACTAATCCAAATACACCAAATACAATACCAATACATAGAGCTATGATTAACACCACTTTTTTATTTGTTTTCATTATTACCATTACTTATATCCTCCTCGTATTTATTGTAGATTTATCATGGGAATAAGCGGATGGCTCTATTCATTAAGTCATCCGCTTAAAACTATTTATTATAAATTTAAAATTCTATCGTTCGTTATATTGATCCCAAACTAAACCTAAATCAACAGATGCAGTTTTATTCTGTGAATCACTATCATATTTTCCATTTGGATTACCAAGTGCAGCACTTCCGCTTGTATATGTGCCTGTAGCATCTGGATCCATACCGATTGTTACAATAAATCTCATATCGCTATTATTGGTTAAATATAGTATATTACTAAGTTGTTCTGATACTGGCACACTTGCTAAAGCAGAAAGACGTACAAATGTTTTAGTCCCGATAACAAATGTTGAACCTGCTGGTAAATTAATATCTACACCTTTTTTATGCCCAATAACATTAACTGTGGTTTCATAACGTCCAACAATAAATTTTCCAAAAATCGTTTCACAATATATATGCTCATGTGTTGTATCTTTACAGAATTTAGAATCAGGAACTTCAGTTTTTATTGTCTCTTTAGTCTTATAATCAGAAACTGCATCAAGGGATATACCAATCATTTCCTTAGTCACACCTGAACCTGATATAGACGTATTTACTTTACCTAATTTAGCTGCCACTG
>JAEWHU010000183.1 GCA_023387635.1 Bacillota bacterium | reverse complement strand
GCCTCTAAAGCTTCTTGACCATTGGAAGCTTCGTATATGGAGGTTTCTTTATCGTGAAGTTGTTGCAATAGTATCTTCAACCAGTTACGAATTAGTAAATCATCATCAACTATCAAAATGTTCATAGTATGTATATTCCTCCTCAATAGTAATCTTAGGTATATTAATGGTGATCTTTGTATAGTCGTCCTCTTTACTTTCAATATTTAAGCCATAGCCTTTTCCGAAAGTTAGAGCAACACGATCTTTTACATTTTGTAATCCGATACCGCTTTTGCGTTTTCTGGTAAAACTGTCCTTAGTATTAAATCCCACACCATTATCAAAGATTTCAAAATAGACAGTATCTTCTTTTGAATAACCGTAAATGGAAAGATAACCATTTTCTTTTTTAGGTTTCAACCCATGCATAAATGCATTTTCTACTATAGGTTGTAGAAGCAATTTTATTGTTTTACAATAAAGAATATCATCCTCTATATGAATATTAACAGTTATGGAATTAGGAAATGCAAATTTCTGAATGAATATATAATTCTCAAGAATACTGATTTCCTTCTGTATACTAATGAATTCTTTTGAATCTGATAAACTGTTTTTCAAAATTCGTATTAAAGAAAGAATAATGTTATCTACATCCTCTTTTTTTTCTGTATAGATTAAGTAACGTATAGAAGCTAATGTATTATATAAAAAGTGAGGATTAATCTGTGTTTGGAGGCTGACTAGTTCTGCCTCCCGTTTTTCATTCTGTTCCTGTACTAGGTTTTCCATAAGTTGTTTGATTTTTTTAATCATGGAATTAAACTGTTCGGAAAGGTCTCCAATTTCGTCGTTTGATATAATAGGAACTGTAACATCTAAATTATTAGATTTTACCTGTTCCATGTATTGATATAAAACTTTTATTGGTTTTGTAAACTTCGTAAAAAATATAGAACATAATATAATAGTAATGAAAAAAAAGATTGCAATCACCATGATATAGAGGCGGTTAATGGAATCAACAGAGGATAACAAATAATTCAAATCATTCAACAAGAATATCTTCCAATTAGTAGTCTTTATAGTATAATGACTCATTAAAAGTTCTTGGCCATTTTCTTCATCTATTATAGTACTACCCGTATAGTTGTGCATATTATTTAATATTATGGTTGGAATATTATCTAGATTTAGATTATCTATACTGGATATTAAGTTACTTTGTTCATCTAATATGTATATACTGGAATAATTATTAACATAGGCCGAATATAACTTTCGTAATTCATTCTCAGGTATTCCTAATATAAGTATACCTGTTTTATCCCAGGTATCTCGATTCTGAAGTTCTCTTATTAAATAGATATAATCTTGCCCGGGTGATGTAAATATATTATCTAGAGCTTCATCTTTTAGCCATAGTATGTCGGAAGGCCTATCAAGTAGTTTCTGATACCAGTATTTATCTGTAATATCAATAGAATCAACTTTATGAATAAGAGGAGCATCTCCAATGACTTCCCCTTTGTTTGTAAATATAACAGAACTAAAAGTTATATTATTAATACCGGCATTGTACTTACTAAGTATACTATGTAAATGTTCCGTATTAAGGGTTAAGTTAGTTCCTTGATTATATTCTTTCATAAAATCAGCAAGGTTCTCGTCCAAGTACAATAGATTGGATATGGATTTTATCTGTTCAAACGCCCCATCCATTAACCCTGTAATCTGTAAAAGCTCATTATAAGCATTATCAGCAGAGTTTTCTTTCATTGTATTTTTTTGGATTTGAAAAAGAGCTAGACTAAAAATAAGAAAGGGAATGATAACACCTGCTAGATAAATAAATATAAGTTTTTCTTTAATCGTAAAACGTTTTTTGAATTTTTGCATTTTGTTGTCCTCATATTATGTCTATACATCAGCATTATTCAGTTTAGTGAATAAAAAAAGAAAGTTACCTTATTTATTATGTAACTTTAACCATATTTGTCAAGAGTTTTATAAATATATTACTAAAAAGATAAAAAAAGGACTAAATAATTTATTCTAAATTAAATTTTTCTAAAAAAAGTGCACATAAACCAACCCAAAGTGAGTATCTTTTAATTTTATAATCAGTATAATTTATATTACACAAATAGAAAAGAATTGGTATACAAAAAAGGAGGAAAAGGTATGAAAAAGAAATTATTAACATTGTTTTTAGTACTTGGTGCCAGTGTTGCGCTAGTAGCATGTGGCAATGGAGAAAAGAAAGATACTAATGAAACATCAAAAACTGAAGGGTCTGGTCAGGCTACAGAAACATCAGGAGACACTATCAAAGTAGGTTTATATGGAACAATTACAGGTCCTAACGCATTAGCTGGTGAAATGCTTGAAAAGGGTGGAAGATTAGCAGTAAAACAAATCAATGAAGCAGGTGGTATCAATGGTACTCCTATCGAACTTATTGTTTATGATGATAAATCTTCACCAGAAGGTGCATTAAAAGCGGTTACAAGATTAATTGAAGTGGATAAAGTTATTGCTATTGCAGCATCAAACTCATCACCTAACATTCTAGCTACTACCCAAATATCTGAAGAAGCAAAAGTTCTTCAAGTTGGTGGTGGTACAAGCCCATCATATACTAACGCAGATTTTAAATACTTATTCAGAGGTACTGCAAATGGTTCTTTACCAAACTCTGCGGCAGTAGATGCTATGAAAGAAATGGGTGTTAAATCAATTGGAATCTTAAGTGTAGCTGCTGAAAACGGAGAATCTGGTATTAAGAGCTTCAAGGGATTCATGGGAGATGATATTAAAGTTTTAGTAGAAGAAACTTATCAACCTACAGATACAGACTATACTGGACAAATCAATAAAATTATTGAAGCTAATCCAGATGGTGTTCTTATATATGGTATGACAAATGAATGTGCACTTGCAATTAAACAATTAAGAAGAAATGGATATGAAGGTTATATCTATGGACCAGAAGCTCTTGGTGTTCCTGATATAGTTAAAGTGGCTGGTGATACAGCTAATAACACAATCTTTGGTTCAGCAGCAGTTATTCCAGCAACAGTAGAAGATGCTATTAATGATATTGAAAAAGATTTCCTTGAAGCATTCGTTGCAGAATACGGACAATTACCAGTATCTGACGTTGTATACAGAGGATATGACTCTGTAATGATTATTGCTGAAGCTCTTAAGAACGCTACAGATATTAATAATCCAGAAACTATTCGTGAAGCAATGCTTAACATAAAAGGATTAGAATTAATCCAAGGAACTTATGATTTCTCTGATGGTTCAGGTGATGGTTTATCATCAGCACGTAACTACATCATTCAAGATGGAAAGAATACTTCCTTCACTGAATGGAGAGCGGCAAATCCTGATAAATAGTTGATATTTAATAAAATATGTAGTTTAAGAAAGTATGATTAGGGCTGTTGTAAAAATGTTATTCTGAGTCTGGAATGTAAGAATCTAAGATTCTAGAAGAGATAAACTCTCTCAGAATGACATATCAACAGCCAAAACTTTAATACTGCTTCTAGGAAGAGAGGGATAATATGATTATTCGATTAATAATCGGTGCACTGATGATTGGTAGTGTATACGGCGTAGTTGGAATCGGATATGGCTTAATATATAAAGCATCAGGACTTATGTCATTAGCACAAGGTGATATGCTAATGTTTGGTGCATTTTTAGGAATCACGTTTTATAAATATCTTGAATTACCTTTTATTGTTTCATTAGTTTTAACTATGATCATTATGTTCTTATTAGGTATGTTTATAGAGCGAGTTATGGTTACTAAGTTAATTGAAAAAGGTGCTCAATCAGTGTACATAATATTATGTACCATATCTATATCAATGATTTTACAAAATTCAGCTATGTTAACATGGGGAAGTAATGTTTTACAGTTTCCAGCAATTTTTAACTTCACATCAATCAAAATAATGGGAGTTAGCGTTCCTCCTGAGAACATATTAGTTTTAGGAGTAGGAATTCTAATTATGGTTGGACTTCAATTATTCCTTACAAAAACAAAGTTTGGTATATCTATGAGAGCCGCGGCTCAAGATGAAGTGGCTGCTAGCTCACTAGGAATTAATGTTCCACTTACCAAAGGCACTGCATGGGGAATTGCTTCCATGTTAGCTGGTGGAATTGGTGTTGTAGTAGGTCCAATGTATGGTGTTTACATGTCCATGGGTGCTATGATTGGTCAAAAAGCATTTGCAGGAGCCGTAGTTGGTGGATATGGTAATATGTATGGTGCAATTATTGGTGGTATATTCTTTGGATTCTTAGAGACTTTTGTTTCTGCATATCTTACCTCCGGCTATAAAGATTTCATTACATTCGGTGTTTTAATTATTGTTATGATTATTAAGCCAAAGGGAATTTTCAATGAGGAGGTAATGGAATAATGGTACAAAATAAAAAAAATGTTGTGCAATTTATTAAAGAGAAAAAGTTTACGATTGTTGTAATTATTATTGCTGCCTTAATTACAGCTTATATGCTAAGAGGTTCCTATCCTTCCTTAATTTTATGTTTTATTGCTATTAATACAATCGCAGTAACAGGGCTTGATATTTTATTCGGATATACAGGACAAGTTTCCTTTGGACATGCAGGTTTCTATGCTATTGGAGCATATACCTCTAGTATCCTTTCTATTAAATTAGGTATTCCAGTAGCAATTAGTATGATTTTGGGAGCATTATTGTCCATGTTTTTTGGATTTATTATTGCCATACCTGCTTCTAAATTAGTTAAGCACTTTTTATCTTTACTAACCATTGCGTTTGGTAACATGGTTTACATATTCTTATCCGTTACAAAAGATCTTACAAACGGATTTAGTGGAATTTTAAATATACCTGACTTAAACTTATTCGGATATAGATTCAAGAGTAATCAAAGTTACTTCTTCTTATTTGCTATTATTGCAATCTTATTACTAATTGCAAAGAAAAGATTAATAAATTCTAGATTCGGTAGAGCCTTAATTGCAGTTAGAGAGAATCCTCACGCGGCAGCTGGAATGGGTATTAACGTAACATATTATAAGGTAATGGCTTTTGCATTAAGTGCATTATTTACTGGTTTAGCAGGTGCATTTTATGCACATCTTATGGGATTCATCAGTCCAGATGGATTTAGTAACAATCAATCCAATATTTTTATGACAATGTTATTATTTGGTGGAATTGCATCCTTCTTTGGTCCTTTGGTTGGTTCAACAATCTTAACTATTGTACAAGAAGTTATGCAAGGATTCGTAAGATATCAAATGTTATTATATGCAATTTTCATTTTATTAGTATTGTTCCTTATGCCAAATGGTGTATGTGGT
>JAEWHU010000171.1 GCA_023387635.1 Bacillota bacterium | reverse complement strand
ATATTATGGCACATGTATTTGAAAGATATTTTACAAACACAAAGGATGTGGAAGTTACTGATCGTTTATGTGAGGCATTATTATTAACCATGATAAAAGAAGTTCCTAAAGTAATAGAAGAGCCGAATGATTATGAAGCTAGAGCTAATATTATGTGGGCTAGTATGGTAGCTCATAATAATTTAGTTGGTGTGGGTCGTGATCAAGATTGGTCTAGCCATGTAATTGAACATGAATTATCAGCATTATATGATTGTGCACACGGTGCAGGTCTTGCTGTAATTTTTCCTGCTTGGATGAAATATGTTATGAACCATGATGTAAATCGTTTTGCTCAGCTAGCAGTAAGACTTTGGGGATGTAATATGGATTTTATGAATCCTGAGAACACTGCAAGAGAAGGAATTAAAAGATTAGAAGAATTTTTGACTTCAATTGGTATGCCAATTAATTTTAAGGAATTAGGAGCAAAAGAAGAAGATATACCATTATTAGCATCAAAAGTAGGGTTAAAAGAGAATGAAACTATTGGAGGATTTGTTAAGTTAAACACCAAGGATATTGAAAATATATACCGTTTAGCACTATAAGATTTATCCTTTAGAAAGATAAAGGAGGAATATCATATGAGAAAATCAGTTGTTTATTTAGGCCTGGTAATGATGTTAAGTGTATCATTAGCCACAAGCTGTTCTAAGAAAGATAATACCGATAAAAATACGGATATTGTTACAATAACCCCAGAGGTGACGCCTAGTATTGCTCCTGAAGGAGATAAGACTGAAGTAATAACTCCAACACCAACAATAATAGAGGAACCAAAGTATATTGGCGAAAAGGAAGCAACTAAACTAGTTGTTGATGCAATATTGGAACGAGGTTATTTTGTTCAATATAATGAAGATATGACAATTGGAGAGAATGAATATTATGTATTTTCCATACTTAATGGGGATGATATTATGAACCCAAATGTTATAGTTAATAAAGTTACAGGTGAAATATTATGTCTTAATGAGGATAAAACTACTTCATCACTGAATACCCATCCATTATTATCTTCTATGAATGAAAACAAAGATGAAGAAACAGATGAAGTAACAGATGAAGAAAAGGATGATGCATCAGAAGAGGGCAAATTTAGTATTGATGATGCCTACAAGATGCTTAGTAAAGTATCAAAAGACGTTCTTTCCCTTCCAGTTGAATTATCGGAATATACCATTGTCTATGATGATTATAATACTATTATTAATGGGCAAGAATGCTTTGGAATTAATACATATTCTAAAGTCGACGATAAAATGATTAGTATGGGCGTATTTTATGTAGCAGTTGATGGTAGTGCTATGTATAAATTTGATGTTGAAGCAGATGATTTTGTGGAAATAAAGTAATTATTAGTCAATAAATGTTGATGAATTAATTAATTGTGGAAATAAAGTAATTATTAGTTAATAAATGTTGATGAATTAATTAATTGTGGAAATAAAATAATTATTAGTCAATAAATGTGGATAAATTAATTAATTGTGTAAATAAAAGAAATATTAATGAAATACATATAAGAAATTAATGAATAAAAGAGTTGCTACCATATATTGTAGCAACTCTTTATATTATTTATAAGGTTACATTATTATGATTTAGATAGGGCCCTATCTAAATCATAGATAAGATCATCAATGTGTTCAGTACCAATGGACAAACGAATGGTATTTGGTTTTATGCCAGATGCTAATAGTTCTTCTTCATTCATTTGAGAATGAGTGGTACTTGCTGGATGGATAACTAAAGATTTAACATCAGCTACATTAGCAAGTAAGGAGAAGATTTCAAGGTTATCTATAAAGTTTTTCGCTTCTTTGTCGCCACCTTTAATTTCAAAAGTAAAGATTGAGCTACCACCATTTGGGAAGTACTGATTGTATAAATCATGGTATGGATTATCTGGTAGAGAAGGGTGGTTAACTTTTTCAACTTTCTCGTGTGAGTTTAAGAAGTTAACAACTTTTAAAGCATTTTCAACATGTCTTTCTACTCTAAGAGAAAGAGTTTCTAATCCTTGTAAGAATAAGAAAGAGTTGAATGGACTGATAGTAGCACCAGTATCTCTCATAAGTGTAACTCTTATTTTAACAATGTAAGCAACAGCACCAAGTGCCTTGGTAAAGCTAATACCATGATAACTTGGATTAGGTTCTGTTAAAGATGGGAATTTACCAGAAGCGCTCCAATCAAATTTACCACTATCTATAATTACTCCACCAATGGAAGTTCCATGGCCACCGATAAATTTAGTTGCAGAATGTACTACAATGTCGGCACCATATTCAATGGGACGTAAAAGATAAGGGGTAGCAAAAGTATTGTCTACAATTAATGGAATACCGTTCTTATGTGCGATATTAGCCACTTTCTCGATATCTATAATACTTGAATTTGGATTACCTAAACTTTCAATAAATATTGCTTTTGTATTAGGCCTAATAGCATTTTCAAAGCTGCCTTCTTCATCAGGATTAACAAAGGTAGTAGTTATACCGAAATCTTCTAAAGTATGTGCAAATAGGTTGTATGTTCCACCATATATTGTATTTGCAGATACAATATGGTCTCCAGCATGAGCAATATTTTGAATTGCATATGTAATAGCTGCAGAACCAGAAGCAGTAGCGAGGGCTGCAGCACCACCTTCAAGAGCCGCTATTCTTTGTTCGAATACATCAGAGGTAGGATTCATTAATCTTGTATAGATATTACCACCTTCAGATAGATTAAAGCGATTTGCTGCTTGATTAGCATCAGCAAAAACATAAGAGGAGGTTTGATAGATTGGTACGCAACGTGCATCCGTTGCTGAATCTGGTTTTTCTTGGCCTACATGAAGTTGTAGGGTTTCAAATTTTAATTTACGTTCTGACATAAAGTACCACCTTTCTTTATTAAGTATCACAGTTATTCATATTTGAATAGTATAAATTATGTATAAATTAAAAGGAGTATATAAAAATATTACCATATTGTCAAGTAAAATTTTAGCTTTAAGAAAAACCTTATACCTACGTTGCGGCATAAAGGTAAAACCATATACCTACGTTGCAGGTATAATGGTAAAACCTTATACCTACGTTGCAGGTATAAAGGTAAAACCATATACCTACGTTGCAGGTATATGGTTGAATAATGTAGCTAAGCTCAGAACGCTTTTCATGTGGAATGCGAATATCTGCTTTTATTTTAGTTGTTAATATGGTATGATTTTTAATGGATATGGAATTATATTACATAATCATTTCCGGATAAACGCATTTGCTTATCTACTAGATCAGCTAAGGTAATATTGTCAACAACATTGTTAATTGCATCATTTAATTGAACCCAAACATCTAGTGTTGCACATTGAGTGCCTCTAGTACAGATACTATCATCATCAAGACAAGCGACTGGGGCTAAACTACCTTCAATTAAGCGTAGAATGCTTCCAACCGTATATTCTTCTGGTGATTTGGCAAGACGGTAACCACCTTGAGCACCCCTAGTACTTTTTACATAACCAGCTTTGCTAAGTTGTGTAATAATTTGTTCTAAGTACTTGTCAGATATTTCTTGTCTTGCAGAAATACTTTTTATTGTTATATATTCTCCCGTGTTATGAATTGCTAAATCTAACATTAATCTTAGTGCATAACGACCTTTTGTTGATATCTTCATAGAACCTCCTTTAATTATCTGAATTTATTATATAATTACATAACAAGAAGTTATTTTGGTTTACTAATAGAATGAATAATCTTATTTATTATATTACCATGGGAATACTATGTTTTCAAGGGCTTTCATGAAATTATAGTAGAGGTACAATTAAAGTGTCAATAAATACTGTTTTATGGATTTGACAGAGATATGAATGCTATAATATTGTTATTTAATGTATTTTATGGTACAATAGTCCTATGATAATATTTGAGGGGAAACGATGTATAATGAAGAGGAAACTAATTGGTGTTATTTTGTCTGATGCAACAGCAGATTATCCAAGAAAAGTTTTGAGAGGTATTATTAAACAAGCAAAAGAATATGATTATAATGTTGCTGTATTCTCTACCTTCATTAAATCGGAAGGTACTAGCAAACACAGAATAGGAGAGAAGAATATATTTAATCTTCCTAATTATGATTTATTTCATGGAATAATTTTCATGCCCGATTCCATTCGCTTAGATAATGTTGTATATGAAGTATATGAAGATCTAAAGAAAAATTGCAAATGTCCTGTTGTATGTGCAGATATGATGAATTTGGATTTGCCACGTATTCCTATAGATGAAATACATGATTTTAAAAGTATTGTAGAACATTTTATTAAAGAACATAAATTCACAAAAATCAATTGTTTAACAGGAGTTAAAGGTAGTATTCAAGCTGAACTTAGACTAAAGGGCTACAAAGAAGCTTTATTAGAGAACAATATACCCATTGAAGAAAATAGAATTATGTATGGGGATTTTTGGAGGACGTCTGGTAGATTGCTAGTTAATGAGTTATTAAGTAGTGGGGAGCCTTTACCAGAAGCTATTGTATGTGGGAATGACTATATGGCCATTACTGTTTGTGATGCACTGAAAGAAAAAGGGATAAAAGTCCCTGATGATGTTTGTGTTTCAGGCTATGATAATGTAAGAGAAGCAAATCTTAATACACCATCCATAACAACCATAAAAACCCCTCTTGAGAAAATTGGAAGAAGATGTGTTTCGTATATTCATGATATAACATTAGAAGATTCTAATAAGGATACTTCTATATTATATGGTGATATTGTGTATGCAGAAAGTTGTGGATGTAAAAGTGATTTGCATTATGATAAAGAAGTTTTGATGAGGGAAAAGAATTATCAATATGAGATTAACTCTATAAAAGATGAAATTACAGATATGAATATGATGGGTGAAAACCTCATCGGAGTATCTACCATAGAAGAACTTTTTGAAAGATTGCGGGAGCAAGTTTATTTATTAAAAGATTATAAAGACTTCTTCTTATGCTTATGTTATAACTGGAATGAAGTAACTGATATTCATTCAGAAGATAATTATATGGTGAATGGATATTCAGATATTATGAGATTGGAAGTTGCATATAAAAATAGAGAGTATCAACCCAATCAGAAAGAATTTCATGTAAGTCAGATGTTGCCAGATTTGTTTGACATGAACGATACAATGCAAACATATTATTTTGTTCCAGTTCACTATGAAGATAGATGTTTTGGTTATGCAGTTATAACGTATGGTGATGAACTCACTATATATGACTATAATTATCGTTCTTGGGTACGTAATGTTAATAGTAGTTTAGAAATTGTACGAGTTCAAAATAATTTAAGATGGTATCATGATAGACTTGATGAAATTGCTATAAGAGATGCTCTTACTGGTGTATATAATAGAAGAGGCTTAGAAAGATATTCAAATGAGATTTTTGAGAACTGTGTAAAAAATAAAGCATTTTTTATTCTTTTTGTTAGTGATTTGGATGATTTAAAGAAAATAAATGATAACTATGGACATATTCATGGAGACAAAGCACTTTTAGCTGTAACGAAAGCATTTCAGAGTATTCAAGTTGAGGATGCAATTTGTGCAAGGACAGGTGGAGATGAATTTGTATTAGTTTTTAGAAGAGAATACACACTTCAAGAAGTAATAAATATTAAAGAAAGCATTCATGAATATTTGTATAAATATAGTAAGAAACATATTAAAGGTTATGAGGTTACTGTAAGCATAGGTATTTATTATGGTGTTCCTGATGAAAAGATGACTTTAAATGATTGTCATAGTTTGGCAGATAAAAATATGTATTATGAAAAAAGTAGTAAAAAAATTTACTAAATCGAAATAATAAAATGTAAAGAAAGTCGTAGGTTTTCATAGGAAAAACTACGACTTTTACAAATCTATATAGCTATTTTTGTCCATTTTCCACTTGAGAAACGAATAAAATTTAAGACTAAGCGCATTAATTGATCCACAGTAAGTGCAAGCCAGGCTCCATAGAGGCCAAGTCCCAAAGGAAAGCAAAGTAAGTAAGTTAATAAAGGTCTAATGATTGCTACGCTAATTAAAGAAGTTACTGCAACAAATACAGTATCCCCTGCTCCTCTTAAACACCCGGATATAACTACTTGAGATGTTTGGGCGTGAGTAGTGAAAGCGATGATAATCATGATTCCCGAACCAAGTGCAATAATTGCAGATTCATCTGAGAATAAGGATACAAGTACCTCCCTACTACATATAAAGAAAACAAATAATAAAGAGGAAACCAGAAAGGATATACGCTGTCCGGTTTTACCATATATAATTGCCATATCAGGCCTTTTAGCACCTAAACTTTGGCCAACCAGGGAAGAAGCCGCAATTGCAAAACCATCTCCAAAACTAAAGGAGAGATTTAATATATTCATACAGATAAGATGAGTGGCATATGGAGTTGTTCCAAGTCTAGCTACAATTATTGCATATGCAAAAAAACCAATTCTCATAAAAACTTGCTCTACAAATGCACTTCCACTAACTTTGTATATTGGAGCTAAAATATGTCTATTAATTCTCCAAGAGGATTTATAACGAAGGGATAAAAAATTGTCTTTTCGTAATAAGGTAATAAATGAAATAGTACATGCAGCTATAGCACCTAAACAAGTAGCTATTGCAGCACCTGCTACACCTAGTTTTGGGAAAAACCCAATACCATTGATTAAGAAGTAATTAAATATTATATTGACAATGTTAGAAACAATATTTGTTCTCATTGCTATCTTTGTATTGCCGCTACCTCGTTGCGCAGCATTAATCGTTAGATTTAAGGCTGAGAAAAAAATGCTAACCATTAGAATACGAAAATAAATAATGGCATCTGCCAAATAGGAAGCATGTGCACCAGCAAAACTTAAGATTGGAGATGCAAACACATAACCAATGAATGCCATGATAAATGAAACGATTCCGCTTAGTAAGATACCTACACGTAAGGTATGGTTGGCGCCGGCTTTGTCTTCGGCTCCTTTTCTTCTTGCTACTACAGCCGTAATACCTACGTTTAATGAAAAAATCATCGCAAGTAGTATAAATTTAGGCTGATTGGTAATACCAACTGCAGCGATTGCACCCTCACCTAAACTACCCACCATCATTGTATCAACGGAGCCTATTAAACCAACTAGTAAAGTTTCAAGTGCAGAGGGCCAAGCTACGTTGAAAAAGGTCCTATAGACATCTTTCGACCTAGGTAAATCATCTTGAGCTTGATTCGGTTTTAGCATATTCTTAACCGAAAATAAATTAGGTATTGCTTGAATCATAATATTTAACCTTCTATCTTATGTATTATTATACTAACGAATTAATATTGTGATACAATAAAAACCAACACTGGTATAATTAGTCAGCATAAAAATAAGTATAGCACATATATTAACTTTTGCAATAATGTATCAAGGAGAAATGATATAAAAGTGAATTAAGAGTAGTAAAGGTATAATCAATATATATCTATGAATAGGATGAAAAAAAGTAAAATATGTTGTATAATTGATGTATAAAACAAACCAAAGAAAGAGTGAATGATTTTTAGTATCTATCACTTAGAAAGTTTGTGTCTGCGCTGCGTTCACAAACTGGAGATATATAAAAAGCAGCGTAGAAATGAGGTAAATATGTGTAATCATGTAGACGATAACAATAACCAAGTTACTTTTTGCAAACATGGGGAGATAGTAGTAAAAGAAAATAGTGACAATTCATTATTTTTTTCAAATGATAATACTTGTAGACAATTAATTAGAGAAGCTATGAATAGCTTAAAATATTCTTATACCCCATACTCTAAATTTAAAGTGGGAGCAGCTCTTTTAACCAAGGAACTAAAAATATATAACGGATGTAATATTGAAAATGCCTCATATACTCCCACCAATTGTGCAGAAAGAACTGCTTATTTTAAAGCAGTAAGTGAAGGGCATAAAGATTTTTTAGCAATTGCTATAGTTGGTGGAAAAGATGGAGTTGTAACGGACTATTGTTCTCCATGTGGTGTATGTAGGCAAGTTATGATGGAATTTTGTGATCCAAAATCATTCTTAGTTATTCTTGCTAAATCAGAGGAAGAATATCAAATATATACCTTAGAAGAAATTTTACCATTGGGATTTGGACCAAATAATTTATAAAAATTAGGACATTACTTTTATTGGTAATGTCCTTTTTGTTGGAATGGGTTCTGTGGTTAAGATGGGAAAAGAATAACCTTGCATATAATAGCCTCAAATGTACATATTCTTATATTATTGGATAATATAATTCATTGACACAATAGTCAAATATTACTAAAATGAAATGGAAGGTATTTACTATAATGTAACATTGGAATAAATGATTTAGTCTTTATTCATTAGAAGCGGAGGGGTGTGTTATTATGGGAGGTAGTTTATTTAATGAAGAGTGGCAATTTTTAAAGACTCCACTGAGTACACAATATGAACATATTCTAAATGAGGATATGAACTGGGAAGAGGTAACGTTGCCACATGATTGGATGATTTATAATACCAATGATTTGTATGAAAATAGTATTGGTTGGTATAGGAAAGATTTCATGTTAGAAAGAGTAGACGGTAAGAAATATTTCATCCATTTTGATGGAGTATATATGGACTCTACCATTTATGTCAATGATCAAATGGTTGGGGAATGGAAGTATGGATATTCTAGTTTTGAATATGAAATTACAGACTATGTTACATTAGGTATGAATAATATTAAAGTGAAAGTAGTATACCAATCTCCCAATTCAAGATGGTATTCAGGGGCTGGAATTTATAGAAATGTTTATCTAAAGACACTACCTAGTACCTATCTTGTAACAGATGGAATCTATATAACAACTAGAAAAGAAGATGAGGGGTTCTTAGTAGAATTTGAAACAGAGGTATTTTGTGATGCAGAAGACACCTCATCCTATACCATAATTCAAGAGATATATAATAGAGAAAATGAATTAGTGGTAAGGCAGGAAGATACTCTACCTGTTGGCCAGGGAGTTATATCCAAAAGTCAAA
>JAEWHU010000156.1 GCA_023387635.1 Bacillota bacterium | reverse complement strand
AAGAGGATACTTGGCATTTAGATAAAGATAATTGTGTACAAGCCTTTATATCACCGGACAGGAGTGTTCATGGCATTGTTGAGTTAACAGAGAATGAAACAAAAACCACCTATTTAGATGGTGTATTTCCTGTACTCCATGGAAAAAACGGTGAAGATGGTACAGTTCAGGGACTTATTACTCTTGCTGGTATTCCGCTCATTGGATGTAATATATTAAGTTCAGCATTATGTATGGATAAAGATAGAGCTCATAAATTAGTAGAGGCAGCAGGAATTCATACACCAAAAGCGATTGTTTTAACGAAAGTACTTGATAAGTCTGCACTTAGAGATAAAACAAAGGAACTTAAGTATCCGTTATTCGTAAAACCAGTGAAGGCAGGGTCCTCTTTTGGTATAACAAAAGTATATGAGGAAAATGAATTAGAGATAGCAGTAAAACTTGCATTTGAACATGATGATGAAGTAATTATAGAAGAAAATATAGATGGATTTGAAGTTGGATGTGCCATCCTAGGGAATGATGCACTAACCCTTGGTGAAGTGGATGAAATAGAATTAACAAATGGTTTCTTTGATTTTACTGAAAAATATACCTTAAAAAGTTCTAAAATTCATATGCCTGCTAGAATAACAAAAGAGTTGGCTTCTAAAGTTAAAAAGCAAGCAGCAATTATCTATAAAACTCTTGGATGTTCAGGTTTTGCAAGAGTGGACATGTTTGTTACCAAGGACGGGAAGATAGTGTTTAATGAAGTTAACACCATACCAGGCTTTACCTCTAGTAGTAGATATCCTAATATGATGAAAGGAATTGGTTTGTCTTATAGTGAAATATTGGACAAAGTAATTAAACTTGGGATTAGCTAATGGAGAAGATAATATTAAACAAAGAAAGAATATATTATGGGAATCTAATATTAGTTAATCAAAAATATCCATTGAGATTTAAGGAAAAGGAGGAAGCATTATCACTTGTTCCTGTTACCAAAGAGTTTCCGAATATATTATTAGAAAATAGAACTGCCACTATGTTGTCACACTTAGTAAATGAAGTTAAATGTCAAAATGATATCGTATATGTTAGTGGATATAGGACATTAAGTGAACAAGTAAGTATATATGAAGATTCCCTAGAGGAAAATGGTTTAGAATTTACAAAAAAATATGTAGCACTACCAAATCATAGTGAGCATCAGACAGGTTTAGCTATTGATCTTGCAAAAAATCATCAAGAAGTTATTGATTTTATTCGTCCTGATTTTCCTTATACAGGTATATACAAAACTTTCCGTAACAATGCATATAAATACGGGTTTGTTGAGAGGTATCAAAAAGGTAAAGAAAAAATTACAGGTATTGGACATGAGCCATGGCATTTTCGTTATGTGGGTTACCCTCATGCTAAAATTATGGTAGATAATGGACTTTCATTAGAAGAGTATACAGATTTTATAAAAGATTATACCTATGACGATAGGCATTTGGTGTTTGAGGAACAAAATCAGCGAATAGAAATATTTTATATTAATTTAGAAGATGGGAACAACAGGGATATAGAAATACCTAAGGAGTCAATATGTCAAATATCTGGAAACAACGTGGATGGATGTGTGATCACCTTATGGAGGAATTATCATGGAATGGCATAAGAAAGAATTAACAGATAGAGCATGGATTGAGATAGACTATAAGAATCTAAAACATAATGTGTCTTATATTAGGTCTATAATGAGTAAAGGATGCAAATTAATGGCAGTTGTAAAAGCCAATGCTTACGGTCATGGAAGCACCCAAATTGCCAAGTATCTAAATGAGTTAGGGATAGATTCATTTGCAGTTGCTACTCTGGATGAAGGTATCTCATTACGTAGGCATGGTATACAAGGAGAAATTTTAGTTCTTGGTTATACAAGTCCATATAGATTCAATGATTTAATTGCTTATAATATTATGCAAACCATAATTGACTATGAATACGGTCTAAAATTGAATGGTTTTAATAAAAATATATCAGTTCATATAAAAATAGATACTGGTATGCATAGGCTCGGGATAAAGGCTACAGATACCTATAATATAAGAGAACTTTTCAAGTGTAAAAACTTAGATGTTAAGGGAATGTTTACCCATCTGTGTGTTGCAGATAGCAATGAGGAAGAGGATATAAAGTACACACAAAATCAAATTAATGATTTTTATCAGTTAGTTGATGAGTTAAAAAAAGATGGGATAGAAATTCCTAAAATACACCTTCAAAGCACCTATGGTTTATTCAATTATCCCAATATCCCAAGCGATTATGTTAGAATAGGCATGGCATTATATGGTTCCTTAAGTGAAGAGGGACATGTTACTAAGATATCACCAGATTTTCTTCCAGTATTATCACTAAAAGCAAGAGTTGCTATGGTGAAAGAATTAGATGAAGGGGAAAGTATGGGATATGGACTTACATTCTTAGCTAATAGAAATAGTAAAATAGCAGTGGTATCTATAGGTTATGGAGATGGATATCCAAGAAATCTTTCAAGAGGAGCAGGAAGAGTATTAATTCATGGTAAGTATGCTAAAATTGTTAGCAATATATGCATGGATCAATTACTAGTAGATGTTACAGATATCCCCGAGGTAAGTGAAGGAGATATTGTAACATTAATAGGGAAAGACTTAAATGAAGAAATTAAGGCAGTAGAGGTATCAAGTGCTTCTAATACATTAGCCAATGAGTTATTTAGTAGGCTTGGTGGCCGTTTGAAAAGAATATATATAAATTAAAATAGAGGGCACAGGAGTTTATTCCTGTGCCTTAATAACGTTCATTTAAGTAAATTGTATGATTTAGACTTATGTAATTTTACTAATAGATTTTTAACTATTGATTAATGAACAGTAGTGTGATAATGTTTGATTATAACTATTGTTCATCAATCAGTAGTGTAAAAGGAGGAATCTATGAAATACTCAATAAGTAAAAGAAAGTTCATGAATGAGTTACATTGGAATTTATTATGGAAATATGAAAAAAATGATATTAAAGATATTATGGAGGATTACGAAGAGTACTTTGATATTGGTTTATTAGAAGGAAAAAATGAAGAAGATATTTGTAGAGAATTAGGTTCCCCCGTAGAACTAGTTGGAGCTATTTTGCTTGAAACACCTAAAAGTAAAAGCTATATTAATAAAAGAATATTACAGCCACTTATATTATCAATTATTATGCTAAGTATTATTACATATTTGATTGTAACAATCAATGATAATAAGAACATGGTTATGGCAGTGTGTTTTTTAACACCCATTGTTACTATAGGATTATGGAAGTTGCTTGATGGTGTATTGTTATCGTTATCTTGGCTATCTCATAGTGAGAATAAGAAAAATCTATCAAAAATTTTAGTATATCATTTGTTACATATTTTATTAGCTTTATCACTATTTTGGTTTATGAAATTTGAAGTTTTAACATGGGGTATACATAAAAATCCATATGGAATGGAGATGTGGGAGATTGGTCCGTTTGTTACTAATATTTTATATGGAATAATCTTCATATTATTTAGTTTACTTTTATTTGGATTATATAAGTATAGTAAAACATCAATGTATTATTTTACAATCGTAATTCATGAAATTGGTATGATAGGTACAATATTTTGTTTCATTAACACCATACATAAAATAGATAATTTGAGTAATTATAAGGAGTATATTAATTTAGACTTTTTACCATATTTAATTAGTATTTTAGTAGGAATAATATATACGTTTTATTGTAATAAGCTTGTGAAAGAGGTGAAATAATTGGATGCACAATTAAAAAAAGGAATATTAGAGATGTGCATTTTATTTTCTATATCCAAGGAGGAAATGTATGGTTATGACATTATGCAAAAAATGAGCAAACTATTTCCAGAGGTAAATGAAAGTACCTTTTATTCCATTCTTAGAAGGCTTTGTGCAGAGGGGACAACAGAAGTTTATTATGGAACAACCTCTAACGGGCCAAAGAGAAAATACTACCGCATTACTACAGAGGGGAGGAGATATCTTGATACCTGTATTCATGACTGGAATAAGATAAAAAATATAGTTTCTGAAATAGGGATACCCTCTTATAGACAAGATTGTTAATATATGTTAAAATATTATCAAAGAAAACATTAACCAGCTATGTAAACATTAACCAATTATGTAAACATTAATCAATAATGTTTACATTAATAATAATGTTAGGAGGAAATATGAAAATCAGTCATATTGCTATGTATGTAAATAATCTAGAGCGAACAAAAAAGTTTTATGAAACATATTTTAATGCAACTTCTAATGAGAAATATCATAATACGAAAACGGATTTTGAGACCTATTTTTTAACTTTTGAAGATAATAGTAGAATAGAAATTATGACCAGACCTGAAATAGTAGAAAGTAAAAAATTCACGTACAATAGTGGTTATAGTCACATAGCAATTAGTGTTGGAAGTAAAGATAAAGTTGATAAACTTACTGCTAGGTTAAAGGAAGATGGATTTCGTATACTGAGCATGCCAAGAGTAACAGGTGATGGTTATTATGAAAGTGTTATCTTAGATTATGAGAATAATCAAATTGAAATTGTAGAATAAAGTAATTGGAATAATCAAAAGAAGTAGTACAAGTTAATAACTAAAAAAAGATTGGTAGTATTATAAAAAATCATTCAATGTTATTTTCTTCTTTCCCTTTTAGTTAGTATCTTTTATAATGATTAATAGGAACTATAAGTTAAGGAGATTTAATGGGATGAACGATATAAACGGAGGTACTTCTTTATATAAAGAACTAATTGATTATTCAAGAAAAGATATTTGTCCCATGCATATGCCTGGGCACAAAAGAAATCCAGAGTATTATGTGGATGGACTTCCATATTTTATGGATATTACGGAGATAGACGGCTTTGATAATCTAAGTAATCCGGAAGGAATTATTAAAGAGTGTGAGGATAGAGGAAGAATTTTATATGGCAGTAGAAGAACATTCTTTTTAGTAAATGGCAGTACATGTGGAATTCTGTCTGGAATTCGTTCACTTGTTAATTATGGTGATAAGGTGATATTATCTAGGAACAGTCATAAAGCAGTGTATCATGCCATAGAATTAAATGGATTAAAAACTTGCTACCTCTTACCAACAGAAGATGATGAGTATCAGATTAATGGAAGTATTAGTTTAGATACTGTGAAAGAGGTAATAAGTAAAAATCAAGATGCCAAATTAATCATTATAACATCACCTACATATGAAGGTATCGTTAGTGATATACCTGGTATCGTAAAATTAGCGCATGAAAAAGGGATACCTGTTCTAGTTGATGAGGCCCATGGAGCACATCTTGGCTTATCAGATGGTTTCCCAAGTAATGCTATAAAAGCTGGTGCGGATATTGTTATACATAGTTTACATAAAACTTTGCCTGCACTGACTCAATGTGCTTTATTACATGTGGGTGGACAAATTGTTGATATAGACAGATTGTCAAAAGAATTATCTATTTTTCAAACAAGTAGTCCTTCCTATATACTGATGGCCTCTATTGATAATTGTATAAGATTATTAATAGATAAAAAGGAAGAGTTATTTTACCAATATGAAAAAAATCTTGATTCATTTAGTGATAAGCTATGTTCGCTTAAGCACCTACGTGTTTTATGTAAGGGAAACGATAGGATAGAATATCATCCATGGATCCATGAGTTTGATAAAGGTAAAATAATTGTAAGTACAAAGGGAACCAATTATACAGGAAGTAAGCTAGCCTGGGTGCTACGAGAAAAATATCACATAGAAGTTGAGATGGCTAGTGTAAATTATGTAGTAGCGATGACAAGTATATGTGATACAAATGAAAATATGACAAGGCTTTTAGAAGCATTACTAGAGATAGATAAAGATTGTATACCAAATAATGTAGTAGATGTACCTTATAAGAAAGTGCCACAAGAGCTGCTACCTAAAATGAAATACAAGATATCTGATGTAAGTAATGGTAAAGGTACATTTGTTATTTTAGAAGAAGCCATAGGCCATATTTCTCTTGAGTATGTATGGGCTTATCCACCAGGGATACCTTTAATTGTACCAGGTGAAGTTATAACTAAGAATATTATAGATAATTTAAAGGAAAAAATAGATAGTGGAATTGTGCTTAGAAGTACGAAAGGAAGATTGCCAAAGGAGATTAATGTTAAAATAGAATAAGATACTTGTTTTATTTCACATTTTAGCTAAATAATGTATAGATTTATTTTGACAATCCAAGGTAAGTATAATATAATAATAAACTAGAAACTTATCCAAAGGAGGCATATAAGATGAAAAGAATTAAAGTATTAGAAACACGTGATTTAGTAAAAAGCGCTGAGCATGGTGGATGTGGCGAATGTCAAACATCTTGCCAATCAGCTTGTAAAACATCTTGTGGCGTTGCTAATCAACAATGTGAAAGCAAAACTAGGGATTAAGATATACTTAGTCAAAAACTAGGGAATAAGATATACTTAGTCGTTGTCAAAGAGTGGTCGTTTGGTCTTATAGGCTTAACGACTTTTCTTTTGTAGAATGGAGATTAATATGATACATCAATATAAATTAAATGGTTTTAATATCGTACTTGATATATACAGTGGTTCCGTACATTATGTAGATGATTTAGCATATGATGTTATAGAAATGTACGAAAACAATGATAAAGATGCAATTGTGAAGGCTATGTTAGCAAAATATGCTGATGAAGCTGACGTTAATGAAGCAGAGATACTTGAAGTAATTGAAGATATAGAAACACTAAAAGGAATGAAGAAATTATTTACAACTAATGTATATGAAGAAAAAGCATTGGATGTGAAGAAGAATAATACAGTAGTAAAAGCTTTATGTTTACATATAGCACATACCTGTAACCTAAATTGTGATTACTGTTTCGCTAGCCAAGGTAAATTTAATGGTGATAGGGCTTTAATGACATTTGAAGTTGGTAAACAAGCTATTGATTTTCTAATTGCCAATTCAGGCACAAGAAGAAATCTTGATATCGACTTCTTTGGTGGCGAGCCATTAATGAATTTTGAAGTGGTGAAACAAATTGTTGCTTATGGACGTGAGCAAGAAAAATTGCATAAAAAGAATATTCGTTTTACATTAACAACAAATGGAATGTTATTAAGTGAAGAGGTAATGGATTTTGCTAATAAAGAAATGCATAACGTTGTATTAAGTTTAGATGGTAGAAAAGAAGTCCATGATCACTTAAGAAAAACAATTGGTGGAGTTGGAAGTTATGATGTAATTCTTCCTAAATTTAAAGAGTTTGTGAAAAGACGTGGTGATAAAGAGTACTATATGCGTGGAACATACACTCACAATAATGTAGACTTTACCAAGGACATACTTCATATGGCAGATATGGGATTTAAAGAATTATCAATGGAGCCTGTAGTTTGTTCTCCAGATAGTGATTATGCTTTAACAGAAGAGGATCTACCAGAATTATTTAATCAATACGAAATACTTGCTAAAGAAATGCTAAAACGTAAAAAAGAAGGCAATGGTTTTACATTCTATCATTATATGATAGACCTAAAAGGTGGTCCATGTATTCATAAACGTATAGCAGGATGTGGTTCAGGTACTGAATATTTGGCAGTAACTCCTTGGGGAGAATTATTCCCATGTCATCAATTTGTTGGCGACGAATCTTGTAGTATGGGTAACGTATGGGATGGTGTAAAAAATGATGAACTTCGTGGTGAGTTCATGAAATGTAATGCTTTTGAAAGAGAAGAATGCAAGGATTGCTGGGCTAGGTTATATTGTAGCGGCGGTTGTGCAGCAAATGCGTATAATGCAACTGGTTCTATTCATGGTGTTTATGAATATGGTTGTAAGTTGTTTAAAAAGCGTATGGAATGTGCAATTATGATGCAAGTGGCTGAATCTCAGTGGAGCGAAGAATAAGTAATTGCAAATATAAGTAATTGCAAATATAAGGAGTGCCACATCACTAACATTTTGGTTAGTGGTGTGGCATTCCTTTTTTTGCGTAACTCTAGACAATAGAAAAAGCAGAAGAATGTAAACTAATTACCTGTCTCCCACTCGATTCTAATTATTTCTTGCAATTATTACCATATTAATTTATAATGTTAATTAGATATCTAATTAGATATCTAATCATAGGGAAAGGAGTTAATATGTCTAACGAAACTAATCATTTTTACCAAGCATTGATTAGTGTTTACAATGCTCATAAACAATATAGTGTACAGAGATTCAACAAATTAGATATAACAGCAGGTCAACCTAAGATTCTGTCTATATTATTAAATAAAGAAGGATATTTACAGAAAGACTTGGCTAAAAGATGCCATGTGGAACCTGCTACAATGACATCACTTCTAAAGAAGATGGAACTTAAAGGTCTTATTAAAAAACAGCAGGAAACTGTCTCAGGTGGGAAAAAGGCATATGCAATATTTCTAACGGAGAAAGGGCGTAGCATAGCTTGGGAAGTAAAGCAGATTACTGACAAAGCAGAAGCTATATGTTTTCAGGGTTTTTCAGAGGAAGATAAGAAAATGATCATTGATAGTCTGAGCCGTATTCAAACAAATCTTGAAAATCAGATGAATTAAGGGGAGGGATTCTTAGTATATGAAAAAATCAGGGTTTATTTTATTAAGCGCATTAATTTTAATAACTTTTACTGCTTGTTCTGGAAAAGGACAATTGGGTGAAAAATTAGAGACAGTAGAAACACAATCAAAAGAGGAGGAAACGCCAATGGATGATAATAAGCAAGGGGATATTGATTTGAATAAAGAAAATCTTAAGGATACAGTGGACAACTCAGAATCATCTAATAAAGATAGTAATGAGGCCGTGGAAGTGGCAGCAGATAATAAAGATAATGCAGCAACGGAAGCAACCGCAACCATCAGCGACACAATTCCTGCTAAGTATACTACAAGGCGAAAGGATAATTTAGGAACGATAGAGAATATTTCTTATCAGACATATGATTATTTTGGCGATAAGTCAGAGATAACAAAGCACGCTTATGTGTATTTGCCATATGAGTATGATGAAAGTAAGTCATATAATGTTCTGTATCTTATGCATGGAATCGGAGGCAATGAAAAAGAATGGGGAATGTTTGACGATTCCTCCAAGGTCAAAATTATGATGGATAATCTAATTTATTATGGAGACATAGAACCATTTATTATAGTCGTACCTAATGGCCGTTCTAGTATTAATTTTGCGAATACCTCATCAGACCATAACTCCTTCTATTTATTTGGTCAGGAATTACGTAATGATTTGATACCATATATTGAAAGTACATATGCTACATATGGAAAATATACAGAAGAAGGCTATGATATGACGAATTATCGTGATCATAGAGCAATGGCTGGTCTTTCTATGGGTGGTATGCAGACAATCAATATCGGCATGTGTGAGAGTCTTGATATCATCAGCTATTTCGGAGCATTTTCAGCATGTCCCACTACCAATACTGCCTCAAAAATAGCAACAAGTCTTTCGGGATTTCCAGATTTTGATATTAATTATTTTTATAATATCTGTGGTACAGAAGATTCAATTGCCTTAGCAAGCTCATCAGGTGCTACGAATTCACTAACTTCCTTAACAGATAAGTTAGTGGATGGAGTAAATTACATGAAGCAAGAAGTTAAAGGTGGGCATGACTTTAATGTTTGGTATCTTGGATTTTATAATAATGCGCAAGTTGTCTTTAAAGAAACGAATGTAACTGTATCATCAACATCAGACAAGTCGATTAAATCATACATAGAGGATACTAATTTAGAGGTTCCTAATGATTTCTGGACCAAAAAGACCAATGTTAATTATGGTGAAGTAAAAAATATTGAATATTATTCTACAGCTACAAAGTCAACTAGAAAAGCAAAGGTGATTTTACCAGAAGGATATACAGACAAGAATAAATATCCGGTACTATATTTATTACATGGTATAGGAGGAAATGAAACCAGTCTCTATAATGATAATGTACAGATTGTAATTGGTAATGCAATTGCTTCAGAAGCTGCAGAAAAAATGATAGTAGTTTTGCCCAATGCTTGTGCAAATGAAACGGGGGCACCACCTAAAGATGGGAATGGCAAGGAACTCTTCTTTTCATTAGAACATTATCAAGCTTATGATAATTTCTTGAATGATTTTAAGGATTGTCTCATGCCATATATGAGTCAGAACTTCTCTGTAGCTACTGGAAGAGAAAACACTGCTATTGCAGGATTTTCTATGGGTGGAAGAGTAGCATTACATATTGGTTTTTCTATGCCTGAATCAATTCGTTATATAGCTGGCTTATGTCCTGCACCTGGAATTTTAGAATATGATAATTATGGAGTACATGAGAATGGATTATTTACAAAACAAAGTTTTACCTTATCTGAAAAATATAGGGACGATACATTAGTATTAATAGCAAAAGGTAAGAACGATGATATCGTAAAAGATTTCCCACTTACATATCATAGTACATTAGAAGCGAACAATGTCGCGCACATATACTATGAGACAATGGGTGGGATTAATAATACGGGTGATGGTGGACATAGTGAAGTGGTATATAAACATGGTCTTTATAATTTCCTAAGACGTATTTTCCATAATTAATTATAACTCAAAGATATTAGCTTTATAATTCAGATGGGAAAGCAACAAAAGGTGGGCGAATATGTCCACCTTATTTTAATTAAAGGAAGTAAATACGTAACATATTGAGGTGAAAGACATAATATAAAGAAATAGTATTATGGAGTTAAATCAATGGCACAATCTAATAATTTCAATCAAGCATCTAATAGTAATAATGAGAACAACCAGCCAATGAATCAAAACAATCAAAATACAAACCAAAATCGGTATATGGGTACGAACCAAGGGCAAAGTAACCATAGACATAATCAAAATAGGAACCAAAACCTATATCAAAATCAAAACCCAAACCAAAATCATAATCAAAGAGCTGAACAGCCAATGAGGAACCAAAGACATTCTCTTGGTTTTAATCGATTTGGTAATTCATATTCAAATTATTATAATAATTCTAATAGTGAATCAAATCAGGGGAATAGTAAAGAAACTCAATCAGTTCAAGACGAAACTCAAAGAAATACAAACTCAATGAATAGTTCTACTTCTAATAATTCGATTAATAACTCACATAACAATACGAATAACAACTTAAATAGTATTCCTACTAATCTAAATAATCAGTCTAACATGAATCAAAAAATGAATAATAGAAACATAAACATGGATGATACTGCTAATAATAAAGAGAGTATAAACATAAATCAAAACATTGATACAACAGTATATGTAAATCAAAATTCAGATACTCCAAAACTACAGAATGAAAGTATCTATCAAAGTAATGCAAAATCTTCATATCCAAGTTCAAACAATAACAGTAATGATAATAATCAATCAAATGATGATAATAGCTATAATACAAGACATCGCATGAATAATCATAACCCAGAATTAAATATTGCTAGCACTAGGAATTCATTTGACGTAAATGATGGTGGAACTCCAGTTATAAAACTTGGCGGACAATATGGATTTAATTTAGATAAAAAGATTATTGATGAAAATAACAATGGAAATAGAGGACATGAAACAGCCCATACCCTTGAAGAAGATGTATTAAAAATAAGCAGTGTAGCTCACTCTGAAAGAAAACATACGAATAAGAAGTTATATTGCAGCGACAAACCATATCCAAAAGTTGAAGTAAGTGGTGAAAACATGGATTATGCAATACATTTACTGAATGACTATGCAGGTTCATTATCTGAACTAACTGCAATTACTTCTTATTGTTTTTTAAATCTTGTATTAGTAGATGATTATCAAGAAATTAAAGATACCTACAGAGGAATATCTATAGTAGAAATGCGACATCTGCATATGCTAGGAGAATTGATTAAAAAGTTAGGAGTATTACCAAGATATTATGCAAAAGATATGAATCAGACGATTATGTGGAATAGTAGTTTTGTTTCTGGTGATACAGATATGAGAGCAACATTGTTGAATTCTATTAAAAATGAAGAAGCTGGGATAGCACAATATCAAAAGCAGATAGGACTAATTGATGATGATTGCATTAAAGTTGTACTTGAACGTATTATACTAGATGAAGAAGTTCATGTTACGTTATTATACGAATTATTAAATAAATATTGTCCAGAATAGCTATAATTATTGAATGATTAATTTTATTGGTTAATATAAGTGATATATATAAGTGAATAATTTAATTGGTTATTTTAATGGGGCAATTTATTTGATTAATTTAAAGTTTGTCTATATAAAATAATAATAAGATAAAGGTTGCTACTATTCAATTAATAGCAACCTTTTTTCTTGAAATAAAAACCAAATGTAAATATATCTTTAACATTTTACTATAAGAAAGGGATATAGATTTAATTTTTTGAATAATTAAGTAAAAAAGAATAACGATAATAATTATCAATACTGTATTTTGTGCTAGCATTTTAATCGAAAAGAGTATAAGATTATGCTATGCATTCATTGGTTACTTGTATATGTAAAGGATGAAGTAGGAGCTAAATTATTTCCCAAGGATTACCCTTTTAAAGCTTGGTATTAATCATGTATAATAGGTAAGTATGCTACAAATGAAACAAGCTAAACCAATTACAAGAGGTAATTGATATAATATAAGAAAGATACGAAAGGAATACGCATATGGATATAAAAATTAAGAAGCGAAATGGCAATTATGAGCAGTTAGTTGTTGAGAAAACGAAGAAAATGGTTGCTTACGCTTGTGAGGGCTTAGACGGGTGTGACCCTGTTGAACTTGAATTGGATTCCAATCTTCAATTTAGAGATGGAATGAGTACAAAAGAAATACAAAAGATACTAATTCAGACAGCTATAGAAAAAATGATTCAGACAGGTAAAGATACATACGGAAACCTAGTGAATAAAACCAATATTAATTGGCAATATGTTGCAGCTAGGTTATTAATGTCCGATTTGTATAAAGAAGCTGCAATCAATCGTAAGTATGACTATTTTGGCTATGGTAATTTTAGTGAGTTAGTAGAGATGCTTGTAAGACTTGGTTACTATGGTGATTATCTAATTAAGGAGTATTCCAAAGAAGAAATTAATGAACTTGGTAACTATATAAAACCAGAACGTGATTTATTGTTTAATTATGAAGGATTGAAATTATTAGCAGATAGATATTTAATTCGTGGATTTGATAAAGAAGTATTAGAGTTACCACAAGAAAGATTTTTAGCAATTGCTATGCATCTTGCTATTCCAGAAGGAACTAAAAAGGTAGAATATGCAAAAAAATTCTATGATTTACTTAGTAAATTAAAAATGACAGCAGCAACACCAACACTAGCCAATGCTGGAACACCATTCTATCAGTTAAGCAGCTGCTTTATTTCAGTAGCTGGAGATAATCTATGGTCTATCTATGATGTGAATCAAAAATTTGCTAGTGTATCGAAACATGGTGGTGCATTGGGGATTTATACAGGTAAGATAAGAGCACTAAACAGTGAAATCAGGGGTTATAAAAATGCTTCTGGTGGAGTTGTTCCATGGATTCGTTTATATAATGATACTGCAATAGCAGTAGATCAATTAGGAAGAAGAAAAGGTGGTGCGTCTATTACATTAGATATTTGGCACCAAGATCTTTATGAATTCCTTGAATTAAAAACCAATAATGGTGATGATAGAAGAAAAGCTCATGATATTTTTCCAGCTTTAAGTATACCTGATTTATTTATGCAACGACTTGAAACTAGAGAAAATTGGTCTTTGTTTGACCCTTATAAAGTAAATAAGGTAATGGGATTCCAATTAGAAGATTATTATGATGAAGAAGATAATAAAGAATTCACAAAGAGATACTTAATGTGTGAAGCAAATGAATCCTTAGAGAGAGTTACAGTACCAGCACTTGATATTATGAAAAAGGTTATGAAGAGTGCAGTAGAGACAGGAACTCCATTTATATTCTTTAGAGATACTGTAAATCGTGCTAATCCAAATAAGCATGCAGGTATGATATATGCATCAAACCTATGCCATGAAATCGCTCAAAATGTAAGTGAATCCACAATGGTTGAGGAAATTATTGAAACAGTCAATAATGAAAAACATGTTGTAACTAGAGTAAAGTCAGGGGATATGGTTACTTGTAATTTAAACTCTATTAATCTTGGACGAGTAACCTATGAGGAATTAGAAGAAACGATTCCATTGCAGATTCGTATGTTAGATAATGTTATTACTTTAAATCAAACACCAGTTATGGAAGCTAGAATTACTAGTGATAAATATCGAGCAATTGGACTTGGTACAAGTGGATATCATCATTATTTGGTAAATAACCACATAGCTTGGGAAAGTGAAGAACATTATAAAGAAGCTGACCGTTTATATGAAGAAATTGCTTATCAAGCAATAAAAGCTTCTATGGAAATAGCGAAAGAAAAAGGAGCTTATGAAGCATTCAAAGGATCAGAATGGGAGACTGGTAAATATTTTGAAAGAAGAGGCTACAATTCAGAAAGATGGCTACAATTAAAGGAAGATGTTAAAAAGTATGGCCTTAGAAATGGTTATTTAACAGCAGTTGCACCTACTGGTAGCACATCAAATATAGCTGGTACAACAGCAGGAATTGATCCAATCTTTAAAAAATTCTTTATTGAAGAGAAAAAAGGAAGTTTTACGCCTAAGGCAGCACCTGATCTAAGTGAAGAAAATTTCTGGCTATACAAAGAAGCTGCTTTAATTAACCAATTGTATAGTATAAAGGCTTGTGGTATCAGACAAAGACATATAGATCAAGCACAATCATTTAATCTATATATAACTCCAGAAGTTAAGGCAAAGGAAATATTAAATCTTTATTTAGAGTGTTGGAAAAATGGTGTAAAAACGATATACTATATACGTAATCAATCCCTAGAAATGGATGAGTGTACAAGTTGTTCAAGCTAATATCTTATAAAGGAGAATAGACTTATGATTAAGAAAAAAATATTTAATGAAGAAGGTGTACGTGGTACCCAATCTATAATAAATGGTAATACTACTAATCTTAGAGAATGGAATCGTATTAAATACGATTGGGCAAATGTATTTTATCGTACTATGTTAAATAATTTTTGGATTCCAGAAGAAATATCATTAAATGAAGATGTAAAACAATTCCCATTTTTAACAGACGGTGAAAGAAATGCATTTGATAAAATTATATCATTTTTAAATTTCTTAGATTCAATCCAAACGGAAAATTTACCTAATTTATCAAGATATATTACGGCTCCTGAGGTGTCTTCCTTGTTAAATATTCAGGCATTTCAAGAAGAGATACATGCTCAAAGTTATTCTTATATTTTAGATACAGTTACAAATCCAATAACTCGTGATAAGATATATGATGAATGGAGAGAAGATAAGCATTTATTAAAACGTAATCAATATATTGCAAATATATATCAAGCATTTAATGAAACACCTGAGACTGAGAACTTTATACGAGTAGTAATAGCTAATTATATTTTAGAAGGAATCTACTTCTACTCTGGTTTTAGTTTCTTTTATACATTAGCAAGACAGGGAAAAATGACAGCGACTAGTACTATTTTTAAATATATTAACCGAGATGAAGTTACACATTTAGTATTATTCCAAAATATTATAAAAGAACTACGAGCAGAAAACCCTGAATTATTTTCAGATAAAATCATAGAAGAGATTAGAGAGATGATGCGTACGGGAGTAGAGCATGAAATAGAGTGGGGACAATATGTAACGAATAATGAGATACTTGGTATTAATAATGGATTAATAGAAAAATATATTAAGTATCTTGGCAATCAACGCCTTAGAGCAATTGGATTAGATGAATTATATCCAGAAATAACTGAAAATCCAATGGCTTGGATTGAAGGATTTTCTAATTTAAATAGTACAAAAACAGACTTCTTTGAAGCTAAAGTGACAAACTATACGAAAGCAGCAGCATACGATTTTGATGATTTAGAATAGTCTTTGATTGAACAAATAGTGATTAGTTGCATATGTTATCCTAGGTAGATATCCTAGGAGGTATTGTATTGGATAAAATATTGGATAGTAACATTATTGATAACAAGGTTATTGTGGATACTCAAATTTCAGAAAGAGATATGAAATTAAAAGACCAAATCTTATTGACTTACAAATTAAAATATCCTCAATTTCGTTCAGAGAAATATAAAGATTTTATAGCTAAATTAAACTTATTTTATTCTACGAGAAATGAATTATTTCTAAGAAATGATATAAAGCGTTTATATCAATTAGCTTTTGAAGATTATGAAGCATCCCAAAAAAGTGGTTATCCTTTTCATACCTATGAAGTATATAGTGATTTTACTGTAACTTACAATAAAGATTGTATTATTAGTATGTACTTTGATACTTATGAATTTACAGGAGGAGCTCATGGTATGACTGTGAGGGAAGCAGATAGTTGGAATTTGCTAACAGCTTCAAAAATAGAGCTTACTGATCTTTTTGTGTATCCTAGACAATATCAAGAATACATTACAAAAAACATATTACAACAGATTGAAGAAAACATAAAAAAAGGTGACTATTATTTTGAAGATTATAAGCAAACAGTAGTAGAAAAATTTAATAAAAGAAATTTTTATTTAACTGAGGAAGGTATTGTTGTTTTTTATCAATTGTATGATATCGCACCTTACTCAAGTGGTATAATAACCTTCTTAATTCCGTATAAGGAAGGGGAGGTTGTTTTACCAACTTGCTAAATGTTATAAGTTTAGCTGTACTTTATGTGTTATATTGTGATTAGCAAATAGACTGAAAAAGGAACCTACTTAGTTGAAGATATAATGCTTACTAAGTAGATTCCTTTTTATTTATAATGACTGTAAGTTAAGTCTATTTATATTTTTATTACTATTTGCAATTAAAATATTTACGAAAATAGGAAAGTAATTCTGTACAGTTAAAGTTATAAAACATGTTAAAGTCCTCCTTTATATGTTTTCGGCTGAGTTACTATTTACAGTTAAAATATTTGCGTAAATAGGATAGTAACTCTGAACAATCGAAACTATAATTAAAACACATATTTTGTACCTCCTTGGATTGTTATTTCCTTTGGAACACTTTTGATTATAGCACTATTTATACATCAAACCTAGAAGTAAGTAATGGGTCCTAAGGAAATATTATATAAATGTTAATAATATATTACAAAATTGTTACATGGTGGTTATAAGGATATCAAAGTACAAAAAAATAATACTTAGTTTTTTAAAATAATTAACTAAGTATTACTTATATTAAAAGAAGTCATCCTTATAGTTATCATGCATTGCATAATATAAATAGTGTTCTAATTCTTCTTTTGATTCAAAATCATTTGCATAATGAATTAATTCATTACGACCACTCACATCTAAACCTATAAAATAATCCATGGCACTTGCATCTGAATCTAGTATAGAATCAAGAACTATAGGGATTGTATTGATATTATTACTGTCTTTCATAAGCTCCTCCTAATATAAAAAAGTAAAATTAAGCAATTATCTATGACTATAATAAGCAATTCGAATTATAATATGCTAGAAAATCTTGCATATTAATAAAGGGAAAGGTTGTATTCATAGAAAAGTTCAGTTATAATAAATTAAAAAAAGAATATGATCTAATATTCTATATAAAATAGCTCATATAGGAGGACCATTATGGAAAAGTACAAGATAATGATAAAGGGAATTGTTCAATATGAGGATAAATTCCTACTTGTAGAAAAATGGTATGATGATAGAATAATTAACCCATATCAATGGGAATTTATAGATGGAAAACTTGAGTTTGGTGAAGTTCCTGAAAAAGGTGTTATTCGTATTGTAGAAGAAGGTACAGGTCTAGTAGCTCAGGTCAATAAAATATTATATACTTGGTCTTTCATGGTTGGTGATGTGTGTAATATAGGTATTTCATACCTGCTTTTAAGTGCCAGTGATAAAGTAAATCTTTCAGATGATTTCCATAATTATAGGTGGGTAACAAAAACAGAATTTGATAATTTCATTGAAAACAAAGCAATATTAAACGATATAAATAAAGCGGAATTATAAATATAAATGAAGAGTAAAATTAAAGATTTTACGTACATTGTATTTAGCAAAAATAGAAAGGAAATTGTATGTCTTTATTAATAAAAAATGGATATGTTATTGATCCAAAAACAAAAACAGAGGGAATTAATGATATATATATAGAGGGAGGCATCATAAAGGAAGTAGCTACTAATATAACTTTAGAAGCAGATGAAGTAATTGATGCAACTAATAAATATGTAATGCCAGGCTTTATAGACTTACATGTTCATCTTAGAGAACCAGGATTTGAATATAAAGAAACTATAAAAACAGGTTCTATGGCAGCGGCTCGTGGCGGTTTTACCTCAATATGTCCAATGCCTAATACGAAACCAGCCATTGATAACAAATATATGGCGGAATATGTTAGAATGAAAGCCCAAAAAGAAGCGATTGTTAATATTCTACCAGTTGGAGCAGTTACTGAAGGTCAACTTGGGGACAAGTTAGCTGATATTAGTGGAATGGTTAGTGAAGGGGTAGTGGCAATTAGCGAAGATGGTAAATCAGTAATGGATACCGCCATATATTTAGAAGGTATGAAAGCCGCTAAAGAAGCTGGTATACCGGTGTTTGCTCATTGTGAAGATAAGGATTTAGTTAAAGATGGTGTTATGAATGAGGGAGAAAGAGCAAAGGAACTTAATCTACCAGGAATCAGCAATGCAGTGGAAGATGTTATTGTTGCAAGAGATATTTTACTTGCGAAAGAAAGTAAAGTAAGATTACATTTGTGTCACTGCTCTACAAAGGATAGTGTAACTTTATTAAAGGTAGCAAAAGAAGCAGGACTTTTAGTTACTGGTGAAGTTTGCCCACACCATTTTATTTTAACTGATAATGATATAACAAGTGATGATGCAAATTATAAAATGAATCCTCCGCTAAGATCTAGTGAAGATGTAGAAGCACTGAAAATGGCATTAAAAGATAACATCATGGATGTTATTGCAACAGATCATGCGCCTCATAGTGAAGAGGAAAAAAGCAGATCCATTAAAAATGCTCCATTTGGTATAGTTGGACTAGAAACTGCATATCCACTAACAGTGACAGCATTAGTGAATGAAGGGTATTTAACACCAATGCAATTAGTAGAAAAGATGAGTTATAATCCAGCTAAAATATTAGGTATTGATAAAGGAACTTTAGAAGTAGGTAAAATTGCTGATATTGTAATTACGGATCCTAAAGCAGAATATGTAATTGATGTGAATGATTTTGTTTCCTTGGGAAAAAATTCACCATTCCATGGTAAGAAGGTTAATGGAAGAGTAGATTTTACTATCGTTAATGGACAAATAGTTTATCGATATGAAGATGAAAAATTAGTAAAATAGATTAATTGATAAAATTAGGAGTAAACAATTGCATATAACGAATAAATCAATTAATATATATAAAGTTAATAATTATACAAGGTTTGATAGAACAACTATCAAACCTTCTATTTAAGTAGAGGAAGGATAAAAAATATGATAAACAAATTAGTTAGAAAAATTACGGAAAATAAGGCTCCAATCGTTGTAGGACTTGATCCAATGTTATCCTATATTCCAAAGAATATACTTGATACTGCATTTTTAGAATATGGTGAAACCTTAAAAGGTGCAAGTGAGGCAATCTGGCAATATAATAAGGGAATTATAGACGCTACTTATGATTTAATACCAGCAGTAAAGCCACAGATAGCAATGTATGAACAATTTGGTATTGAAGGTATGATTGCCTTTAAGAAAACAGTGGACTATTGTAAGGAAAAAGATTTGGTAGTAATTGGTGATATTAAACGTGGTGATATCGGCTCAACATCAGAAGCATATGCAGTAGGACATATAGGTAAAGTTAATGTAGGAAGTAAATCTTATTATCCTTTCGATGAAGATTTTATAACTGTGAATCCATACTTAGGCTCAGATGGAATAAATCCATTTATAAAAGTATGTAAAGAAGAAAACAGGGGATTATTTATTCTAGTTAAAACTTCTAACCCTTCTAGTGGAGAATTCCAGGATAGACTAATTGACGGTAGACCTTTATATGAAATCGTTGGTGAAAAGGTTGCAGAATGGGGCGAAGAGCACATGGGAGATAGTTATAGCTATGTTGGTGCCGTTGTTGGTGCAACTTATCCAGCTATGGGTCAAAAATTAAGAGAGCTTATGCCTAAAACTTATTTCTTAGTTCCTGGATATGGTGCTCAAGGAGGAAAGGCAGAAGACTTAGTTCATTACTTTAATAAGGACGGGTTAGGTGCTATTGTTAACTCCTCACGTGGAATTATAAGTGCTTACAAATTACCAAAATACGAAAAATTTGGTGAAGCAGCATATGCGGATGCGTCAAGACAAGCAGTAATTGATATGAGAGAAGATATTATGGGAGCTATATGTAAGAAATAATAGATAAGTCTATAGAAATCACAATTAGCATTGCATAAAAGCATATGTAGTTTGCCAATGGCTTGTTAATAATTAAATTTTGATATATTGGCAATATTAAAGTCGATTAATAAAAGCAACCAGCACAATAAAATAACTGGTTGCTATTTTTGCTCTATGTCTACCTGTTAATTGAATATTTATTATAACAAAAATAGAGTAAGTATCATAGCTAATGAGACTATGATCTTACTCTTATACTGTACAAAGTCTTGGGGTGGTATCCTTTGAAAACCGCTCCATTACTTCATTTAGAACCATTTTTATGTTTTCTTTAATTATATATTAAACGGTATGGGAAATAAAACGCCCACTAGACCGTTGACATTAATCATTTCTTTTGCCCATTGTCTAGAAGTCTCAAACTCTGGAATCCTCACCTTTCAAAGTTATTTATCCAATTAGTATGAAATATTTTATTACCTCCTTGTGGTTTGATATGCTTCTCTTGTTATCGGATTGGCGCAGGGAGGTTTTTTTATTATATAGTAATATACTGGGGTATGTTAGAACCATTGCTGTAACTTTTCGTGTCTACTGTTATATACTAACACCAGTGTAAATAGACCACTGTTGTAGGAACATATACACTAAAGTTAACTTTAGGGAAAATAAGTAAAAATTCATTGACATTATTGAATGATATGGTAAAATTATACATATTTACTACCCGTGAAATTGACGATACTGTTCATAGAGTATTTCCAAAAGTGGATTCAAAGATGTATGTAGTAAGAATGAAAGTAGGTATATGATGATAAAAAATAAATGTAAAAACATATGGGAACCCTATATGTTTATGCTAAAGTTACTTTTTCCTATTGCTTGGAAACGTATCATTCTTGGTGTATTGGTTAGTATACTAGGTGGTATTTCTACATTTTTAGTTAATGTTATCCTTATAAAACTAATCATAGATGGACTCTATCAACAAATGTCCATCCCTATATTATGTTGGTGGATTATATTCATTCTTATATTTTCTCTTATAACATCCGTTCTTGGTAATGTTTTTAACCTATATAAGTTGAAAATAAATACAAGTATATCTAAACTCATTACTGGACAGTTGATGAAGAAACTAGAAAGCATTGATCTAAAGAAATATGAGAATCCTGAGTTTTACGATGAATATAGCAGGGTTCTAGAAAAAGGGGATGATATATTCATTAAGTCTTTGAATTCAGTAAACAGTCTAATATCAAGTCTGGTCATTGTTGGGGCTATTATGACCTATATAGGTAGATTAAGTAGCTTGTTAATACTAGTTTGTCTTGTTGTAACAATCCTATCTTATTGTTTTAATAAAAAAATTGTAACTAATAATTATCAGATGTTTCAACAAATATCCTATGATAACCGATGTCTAAACTATGTAGATAGATTACATTATCTAAGAGAATATGCACAGGAAATACGTCTATTTCATTTGGGTGGATTACTAAAAGGTAAATATAATGAATACTTTGAGAATAAGCTTGAAAAACAGAAGAAATATTATAGACTAAATTGTTTTTTCAATTTAGTCTATCAATTGCTTCCTTACCTGGTTACATATCTATTCATCACGCTACATACAGCGTATAAAATAACAAAACATCTCTTGGAAATAGGGGATTTTGTGTCTATTAATAATGCGTCTTTTCAACTCATAAGTAGATTTAACTTAATAATTGATCGATTAAATGAGTTATATGAGAATAGCTTATACATCACTAATTATAAGAATTTCTTAGAGAATGACCTTGAATTACAGGATGGAAGTATGTCTATCCCTGATTTAGACACGACTCTTATTGAATTTGAAGATGTTTCTTTTACATATAACCAAGGTCAGCACGTATTGCATAATATTAATTTTAAGCTAAATCAAGGTGAAAAAACTGCAATTGTAGGATTAAATGGAGCAGGTAAAAGTACATTTTTAAAACTGATGATGAGATTATATGATCCTACATCGGGTAGGGTTAAGTATAACAATCAAGATGTGAGAGAATATAAAGTGGAAGACTACTACAAGATTTTTGGAACTGTTTTTCAGGATTTTAAACAATATGCATTTTCCATAAAGGAAAATATGTATTTTTCTAATGCAGAGGATATGCCAGATGACCATGCTACCACAATCCTACAGAAAGTTGGTTTATGGAACAAGATAATGAAGCATGCTAAAGGTATTAATTCCCATATTGGTAATGAATTCACCGATGGCCTTAAATTCTCAGGAGGTGAATTACAAAAGCTTGCCATTGCACGTTCTATGGCAAAAAATAGTAAAATAATGGTATTTGATGAGGCTTCAAGTGCACTAGATCCTATCTCAGAACATGAGATTAATGAACTACTGTTTCATTCGTTTCAAAATCAAAGTATGGTCATTGTATCCCACCGTTTGTCTACTGTAGTAAGTGCTGATAAAATATACTTTTTTGAACATGGTGAAATTGTTGAATCTGGAAGTCATAAAGAATTAATTGAATTACAGGGAAGATACTATAAATTATTTCAATTACAAGCTTCACAATATGGAATGTAAGGAGGACATGATGATACGAAATAATATCTATATATTAATGAAAATATTGCAATATAGCAAAATGCACGTTTTGATATCATTTGTTCTAAGATTACTCAATATCCTTTTTAATATTTGGTTTTCTATCTTGTTTACAATTAAAATTACTGATTATTTATTGAAAGGGATTGAATTTGTACATATCGCAAAGGTAGTGATTGCAACCATACTTCTAATTGTATTTCAGATGGTTCTAGGAGCAGTATACAATATGTATTTTGGTAAAATCAAAGAACAGCTAATTGTTAAGGAGTTGCGATTGGATTTATATGAAAAAATAGCTTTTATTGATCTAAAAGAATATCAGAACGACACATTTTATGACAGGGTTACTAGAGCATTGTCTGAGGCAAATGAAAGGTTTACCAATGGAATCAATGACTATGCCGATTTTATCTGTAAAATCATATCCATCTTACTTGTATCTATTTTTCTAGGGACACTAGACTGGTCCATGTGTCTCTATGTAATTATACCAATCGTGGTCAACTATCTGATAGATATAAAGTTAAAAAAGGTATATTTTGAAAAAAATCAAAAGACTACTAATGTGAAAAGAAGAATTAAATATTGCCACCGCATCTCCTATCTTCCAGAGTATTTAAAGGATAATAAGTTATATGGAGTATACCTATTTCTATCGGGTAAGTATAATGATTTTAAAGAAGAAGAGTTAGAGTTAGAAACTTACTATAGCAAAAAAATATATATGGCAGATTTTATACAAGAGATAGTGAATCTCATATGTATTACAATCTTACCAGCAGTAATTATTATGTATAAGGTTCAATCTGGAATTATTGATATATCTGAAATTGTTGCAGTATTATCAAGTATATCATTGCTTTACTTTAATATAAATAGTATTATTTCATATCTACCAAAGTTTATAGAAAACAGCCTATTTGTTGAAAATTTCAAAATATTTTATGAATACAAAACTGGGATGTCAGAGGGTGATTTGGCCACACCACTACAATTTGAAACTTTAAAACTTGATGAGGTTTCTTTTAGCTATGAGGAAGGGAATAAGGTGTTAAATGGAATAAGTATTGATGTCAAACAGGGTGAAAAAATCGCTATTGTAGGTGCAAATGGTTCTGGAAAAAGCACACTTTTAAAACTCATTATGCGGTTATATGATCCTGATGAAGGGAATATACTTGTTAATGGTCAGGACATTCGTAATTACAAAAGTCAAGACTATCATGGACTGTATGGTGTAGTATTCCAAGATTTCAACCTCTACGCATTTAATCTTATAGAGAACTTGTGTTTAAATAAAGGAGAAAAAATTACAGTAGAAGAAATCAAAGCTGTTTTGGCTCAAGTAGGGCTACTTAATAAAATAAGTTCCCATCCATTAGATATTTTAGCAGAGGTTGGTAACGAATTCTCTGATGGAATCAATTTTTCAGGTGGAGAAAAGCAGAAAATGGCAATTGCTAGAGCGTTGCTACATAAAGGTGAAATTATGATCTTTGACGAGGCCTCAAGTGCACTAGATCCTGTTGCAGAATACGAGATAAACAAGTTACTATTTGAGGTATTTGAGAAGAAAACAATGGTAATAGTATCTCATCGACTATCAACTGTTATCAATTCAGATAAGATTTACTATTTAGATAAAGGCGTTGTTAAAGAATGCGGTAGACATGAAGAGTTAATGGAATTAAATGGGGGTTATAGTTATCTATTTAATTTACAAGCATCACAGTATAATTCGTAAAGGAAACAGATTTAATCATGCACAGACTATTGAAAATTAATAATGATAGTTTGCTATGTAAAGGAGACAATTCATTCCGTATTGAGGATATAACAGAGAAAAGTGTAATTGGCGCTGTTTCTATGATTAATGGAAATCAAAAAAAAGTTCCAACTGTAGACTTTATAGAAGCATCGCTTGGAATTGGTAAATTGTTTATTTGTGAATCATATAATGTTGATGCAACTATGAGAAGGACTGCATATAAGGAGTATCAGAAAAATTATTTATGCTAGATGGAGGGGAAGATATATAAATACAGCAACTAGAGTATGCTATATAATCTATATATAGACAAAAATATATAAATAAAAATAATTAAAATACTACTTGATAATGGTTCTCATTTGTAGTATAATACATAGTATACAATTTGATTTTAAAAAACTTAATAAAAATAGCAACTAGGAATAAGATTACTAAAAATCAAATAAATAATACATAGTTATTATGGAATAGAATATTTTTAAGAAAAAAGAAGTAAAAAGAAGCAAATACGAAATAAGTAGTATGAAAAACGAAATACGAAAAACAAATTCGAAATACACGAAATACGAAATACGAAATATGAAACATAAGACACAAAACAAAACATAACATAATATTCAAAATAAGATATACCATAATTGTAAGAATTATTTAAAAACAAGTAAAAGGAGAATTTAAAAATGAAAGTAGGAATTATAGTAGGAAGTCTTCGTAGAGACTCATATTCAAAGAAAATTGCAAATGTTTTAAAGGGGTTTGCACCTGAAAATGTAGAATTAGAAAATGTAGAAATAGGTAATTTAGAAATGTTCAATCAAGATTTTGATGATGATGGTACAGTACCAGAATCATGGACTAACTTTAGAAAATCTATAGAATCATATGATGGTTTTATATTTGTTACACCTGAATACAATCGTAGTGTGCCAGCTGTTTTAAAGAATGCTTTAGATATTGCATCAAGACCATGGGGATGCAATGTTTGGAATGGTAAACCAGCAGCAGTTGTTAGTGTATCCATTGGAGGATTAGCTGGTTTTGGTGCTAATCATCATTTACGTCAATCATTAGCATTCTTAAATGTACCTACAATGGCACAACCAGAAGCATACATTGGGAATGTATCAGCTCTTCTAGATGAAAATGGAAATGTTAATAACGAAGATACAAAACAATATTTACAAAGCATAGTAGATTCTTTCATAAGTTTCGCAGAAAAAAATAAAGCAAATTAATTATATTATGAATTATGTTATAAGGAGTAGCAAAAATTTCATGTACATAATTCAATAAAAATAATAATGGTAAAAAAGGAAAGGGCTAGTTTTTAAGATGGCCCCTTTCCTTTTTTGATTTGCATTATGTTTAAATCTGCATTACTATAAATTTGTATTTTTTATAAATTTTTAATTGCTTTATTTAGATTTCCTAAGGCCTTTTCTAAAGTTGCCCTTTGACATGCAATATTAATTCTTTGGAAGTTTTTACCTTCAGGACCAAACATGGTACCTTTATCTAACCAAAGATTTGCCCTTTTCACAATAAGTGTTTCTAATTCATCTTCTGTTAAATTAAGTTTAGAGAAATCAATCCAAACAAGATAAGTACCTTCTGGTTCAACTAATGTTAGTTCAGGAAGATTTTTATTTAAGTAATCTCTTACAAAGTTTAAGTTACCAAGAAGATATTCATTTAATTCTTGTAACCATTCCCCACCATGTTCATAAGCTGACATACATGCTAATAATCCCATAGTATTTAATTGACTATAGCCACTTTTATGGATTTCTTCTTTGAATAATCTTTTAAGTGTTTTATTGCCTATAAAAACATTACTTACTTGTAATCCAGCAAGATTAAAAGTTTTACTTGGTGCAGTACAAGTGATGGTAATATCTAAAAACTCAGGTTTTATATTAGCAAATACATTATGTTCTCTTCCAGGATAGATAAAATCAGCATGGATTTCATCGGATACGACAATTACATTATGCTTTAAACATATATCACCAAGTGTAATTAATTCTTCCCTTGACCAAACTCTACCAACTGGGTTATGTGGATTACATAGAATAAATAATTTAACATTATTTTGAATGATTTTCTCTTCAAAATCTATGAAATCAATGGAATAGGATCCATCCTTATAAACAAGTGGATTGTTTACTAGATTACGATTATTACATAAAACTGATTCTGAGAAAGGATAATAAACAGGTCTCTGTATAATTACACTATCCCCTTCTTTGGTGAATGCTTTAATTGCCATGGATAATGCATATACAACACCAGGTGTTTTTACTAACCATTGTCTTTCTATGTCCCAACGGTAATGGGTGGAAAACCAGTTTCTTAATACATTAAAATAATCCTCTTTTACCTCAGAATAACCAAAAATACCATGGTTACTTGCCTCTACTAAAGTTTTTATTACACATGGTGGAGTCTTAAAATCCATATCTGCAACCCATAAGGGTAAAACTCCTTCCGGCATTCCACGCTGGGTAGCAAAGTCATATTTAATGGAATTAGTATTTTTTCTATCTATATATTCATCAAAATTATAAGTCATATAAACCTCCATATATTAAGTAATTGGGTAATAACTAAATTATAAAAAATAGTTACCCAATTATCAATAACAATCTATGCTAATGCTTGTTCAAAATCCTTTATTAAATCATTAACATCTTCAATCCCTACGGATAATCTTAGGAATACGTCATTAATTCCACGTTCTAATCTTTCATTTTCTGGAACATCTGCGTGGGTTTGAAGCATTGGATAAGTAATTAAAGTTTCAACACCTCCAAGGCTTTCTGCATATAATATTAATTTTACACGTTCTAATAAAGCTATGGCTGTTTCTTTAGAATCAACATCAAAGGATATCATAGAACCAAAACCTGAACCTTGTTTCTTTGATATTTCATAATCGGGATGTGTAGGTAGTCCAATGTAATATACTTTTTTAATTTTTGGGTGATTGCTTAACCAATTTGCAATCTTAATAGCATTCTCTTGTTGCCTATCCATACGGATAGATAGGGTTTTAATACCTCTTATTAATAACCAACTATCAAAAGGTGAGAGACAGGCTCCAGTTGTTTTATAGATAAACCTTAGTTTATCTGACAATTCTTTTGTAGCAGTAACTAAAAATCCTGCTAGAGTATCATTGTGACCACTTAAATACTTTGTTCCACTATGTATTACAATATGGGCGCCTAATGAGATTGGCTGTTGATAATATGGCGTTAAGAAGGTATTATCTACGATGAGTAATAGATTATATCTAGCAGCTATTTCTGATACCGCTTTTATATCAGTTACTTGCATAGTAGGATTCGTTGGTGTTTCAATGTAGATTGCTTTCGTTGTAGTTGTTATATTATCTTCAATACATTTTAGGTCTGATGTATCAATATAAGTAAAATCTAATCCGTTCTTTTTGGAAATATGTTCAAACAACCTTATAGAACCACCATATAAATCAGTTGTGCATAAAAGGTGGTCACCAAGCTGAAATAATTCCATCATTGCTGTAATAGCTGCCATTCCTGTTGAAAAGGCCATAGCATCTTCACCTTGCTCTAAATTAGCAACTAATTTTTCTAAGTGTTCCCTTGTAGGATTTTGTAGTCTTGAATAGTCGTAACCAGTACTCATTCCCACACCAGGATGAGCAAAAGTTGCAGATTGATAGATTGGAACGCTAATAGCACCTGTATTATGAGTATCATTAGGGGCACCGTGTATACACCTTGTGTTAAAATCCATTTTTATTCCTCCATAAAATAATTGTAGTATAAACTTGTAGTCAAAGCGGAGTTCATGGTCCGTTTCGTACTTACTAATAAACTTTTAAGTAATAGGTGGAAGTAAAGGAAAGGAATATATACAAAAACTCGCCTTCTAGAAATAGAAGACGAGCTTTCATTTTTGGATATTTTTTGCTTACTCCATTATTCATATTAACTTAGTATGAAATTGATAAGAGTATAGCAAAGTTTTACTTTAGTGTCAATAGTGATTATAAAGTTGCTCCCATTTTTCATAGGCAGTTTCAAGATATTTTTCTAATTCCTCCTTTTCAATATAAGCATTTTCTAGATATTGAATATCAGAATTATGAAGATTCATATTTTCTTCTAGTACACTCAGTTCACACTCAATTTTTTCTATTTCTTCTTCTATATTGATTAATTGTTTTCTTTTTTGTTCCATAGAGTTCTTATTGTTAGTGGTAATATTAGCTCTTTTTGATTTAGTAGTTTCTCCATTTGGACTTGAGCTTTTTATCTCAATGGTATTCTTACCTTGAATATACTTTTTCACTGTATTAGATTTATTGAAATCCATAATACCATGTATTTCTTTTAAATTCCTTTCCTTCATCTTCTTAACTTCATCTAAATAGTAGTTGTAATCCCCATCATAGATTTTAAGGGAACAATCTTCAATTTCAATCACTTTATCAGCAACTTTATTTATAAAGTAACGATCATGGGATACAAATAACAGTGTTCCATCATACTCTGACAATGTTTCCTCTAAAACCTCTCTTGAATCGATATCCAAATGATTTGTTGGTTCATCTAGTATCATGAAGTTGACTTTTTCAAAAGTTAAGGAACATAATTTTAGTCTGCTTTTTTCACCACCAGATAAAAACTTAATCTTTTTATTCACATCATCTTTCATAAAGAGTACTTTAGCTAATTGTCCTCTTGCCTCTTCGTTAGTAATATTGTGTAATGAGGAGAAATATTCTAGTATGGTTTGTTCTTCATCTATAAACGCTACATGTTGAGGAAGGTATCCAATTTTTACTCCAGTTCCAATCTTAATAATACCAGAATCCGGTTCAAGTTCTTCTAAAATTATCTTTAGAAATGTAGATTTACCACAACCGTTTTTACCAATAATGCAAGCACTATCTTGATACAATATAGTCAAGTCAATATTTCTTAATATTAAGTTATCTTCAAATGATTTATTAATAGCCTCTGTACTAAGAACTAATTTCCCAGTTCTTGTGGTGACCTCATTACCAAAACGTACTTTTTTAGTATTAAGAATAGGACGGCCTAAGGTATCCATTTTCTCTAGTCTTTTTTCAAGTTCTTTGGCTCTTTTAAACATTTTATCACTGTCTCTCATTTCACCCCAAATACGATAACGTTTGATCTGATTCTCCATCTGTTCAATCTTCTTTTGTTGGTTTTGATAATTCTTTAAATCAAGAAGGAATCTTCTTTCTTTTTCTACCACATAATAACTGTAATTACCGTAATAAAGATTGGCTTTACTAGGTTCTAGTTCAATAACTTTATTCACAACACTATCTAAGAAATATCTATCATGAGATATTATGAGTACGGAACCCTTATATTCTTTCAAAAAACCTTCAAGCCAGCCAATTGTCTCTAAATCCAAATGATTGGTGGGCTCGTCAAGTAGTAGAATATCTGGTTCTTCAAGTAATATTTTTGATAACATAATTCTGGTTTTTTCTCCACCACTTAAACAATTAAAGGACATTTCCTTAAGAATATCTGTAATTTGCAAACCTTCTGTTATCTTATTAATTCTAGTTTCTAGTTCATATCCACCATGAAGTTCATATTGTTCTATTAATTTCCCATATTGTTTCATTGCTTTTTCAAGTTCATCTCCATAGAGTGATTCAAATTCCTTCTCTAATTGACTTAGTTGTTCCTTGATTATGAAAATATGGTCAAATGCCATACGTATAACATCAATTGCTTTTGTTCCATCCGGATATTCAGGAATCTGGTTTAAATATCCCATTTTAGCTCCTTTACGAAGATTAATAGTACCTTCCTGATAATCCTCTAAGCCCATAAGGATTTTTAATATTGTTGTCTTTCCACATCCATTCTGACCAATTAGGCCAATTCTTTCTCCAGTTTTAACATCAAATGTAATCTTTTCAAATATTTTTGTTGCACCGTAATACTTTGTAATATTATTAATTCCTAGTTCTATCATATTAATCTCCATTCTGCCGATACACTGCGAATCCCAGCGTCAGCACTATATTTGTAAAGTGAATTTATTATCAATTCACTTTGTACTCCCTTAAAGACGCAAAAAACCCCAAAGCCATAAGCTTTGGGGTTGATTCATTTTAATAATATAATAATACAATAATATAATATCAACACAATTAAGCAATATTATATCATCACAGTATAATATGAATTCTCCAAAATTCTTATATGGTTTCTTATAAATCTATTAAATTTGGACGCACTTATCCCCTTAACGAAAAATAATGCGATCATAATAGATTCAAGTTTTACCCATTTAAGAATTCTGTTCATTATCTTGTTCCTTTCAAAAATTCATATATTGTTATAATATGACAAAAACTTATTTAAGTCAAGGATATTATTAAATAAGTATTTTATCAAAGTGTAGAAGATTAAATCGCTCTTGTATATTCTTTTAACCATTCTTGTTCTTCACTTGTTAGATAAGGAGATATTTTTTCATATACTGCTTTGTGATAATCATTTAATCTATTTTTATCTATTTGTGAAAGATAAGTAGGGTCAATGGCATCTAAATCAATTGGTGCAAATGTAATTGTTTCAAAGTTCATAAATTGACCATATTCATTTTTTACACCTTTTTGGCAAACTAGCTCATTCTCAATACGAATTCCATGACTTCCTTCAATATAAACTCCAGGTTCATTGGTAGTTACCATACCTGCTTCAAGAACACATCCGTCATCTCTTTCAGGTACTTTTCTCCAACGGAAACCATTAGGAGCTTCATGTACATTTAGCAAGAAACCAACTCCATGTCCAGTACCACATTTATAATCAATATCTAAATCCCATAATGGACCTCTAGCAAGAATATCAAGATTCTGACCGATACATCCATATAAGAACTTAGCATTTGATAAATTTAACATACTTCTAAGAACAGTAGTAAAGTGGAATTTTTGTTCATCATCTACTGGGCCTAGTGCCATTGTTCTTGTAATATCAGTAGTTCCATCTAAGTATTGACCGCCAGAGTCTACAAGTAGTAAACCTTCTGGGGAAAGAGTGGCCTTACTATCTTCATGAGCAGAATAATGCATCATAGCAGCATTTCCTTTATAAGCACATATGGTATTAAAACTTAATTCAACGAAACCTTCTTGCTCTTTTCTACGCTCTTCTAGATAGTCACTTGCTACAATTTCATCCATTGGTATTTTACCAATGTTAGTTTTTAACCAGTACATAAATTTAGTAAATGCAACACCATCTTTAATATGTGAATTTCTTAAATTTTCGATTTCTACGTTATTTTTAATGGCTTTCATTAATACAGTTGGATTAGGTGTATCAATTATTTTAATGTCTTTATTTAAATTTTCACAGATTGCATAATTTACTTTTCTACGATCAAGTAGAACTACTTCATCCCTAGTAATACCTTTTGCAAAGTCATATATTTCATTGTAATCTTTAAGTTCAACATTATCTTGTTCAAGTTGTTTTAAAATCTCATCATTTAATTTGGACTTATCAAGGAATAGATAAGCTTTCTCAAGTGTAATTACTGTATATGCTAAAACTACTGGATTATAGGAGATATCATGTCCTCTTAAGTTATATAACCAAGCAATATCATCAAGAGTGGTAATAATATGAGTGGTTACATTTTTTTCTTTCATAATGTCTCTTACATCTTGTAATTTATCCGTGGATGTTTTTCCAGAATATTTAATATCAAGTAAAAAGGCTGGTTCTTTGGATAACTCTGGTCTATCTGTCCATATGCTATCAACTAAATCAAGGGAGTATTTTGCTGTAATGTTTTTACTGCCAAGTTTAGATAATAACTCATTACCAAAGTTAGCATTTAGTGTACGTCCATCAAAACCTAATACACCGTCTTTTGGTAATTTGTCCATTAAAAATTCTGATATGGTAGGAACGCCTTCCTCCCCACTTTTATATAATGTTATACTTGTATCAGCTAATTCTTTGGCTGCTTGAATAAAATATCTACCATCTGTCCAAAGTCCTGCCTCTGTAGTAGTTACAACTAAAGTACCTGCAGAACCTGTGAAACCTGACATATAGCTTCTTGTTTTAAAATAAGAACCTACATATTCTGATTCATGAAAATCAGAAGTTGGTATGATATAAGCATCCATTTTATTTTCTTGCATTAATGCTCTTAATTTTAATAATCTTTCTTTAATCATAAAATAAACTCCTTTCCACGTAAATATTCATATTTCTTTTTTATGGTTTATACATAATTATTATATTGAATGGTATTATAGCACAAACTAAAAGTAGTTTACCACCAAATTAATCAGATAGCTATAAAATATATAAAAAGGCGACATGGATGCTTGTTCGCATCTATGCCGCAATTTTATAAATGTAAACTTAATATATACTATGTTAATTATAGTTTTTCAGGTTCTTCGTAAGTTTCACCAAATAATTCAACGGTTACTTTCTTCATAGTTTGTGGCTCAAGTGGCTTGTCAGAATAGTCAACTTTAGTTTCTGCTATTTTATTAACTACTTCCATTCCTTCTATAACTTTACCGAATGCAGCATAGGAACCATCTAAATGAGGTGAGTCTTTATGCATAATAAAGAATTGTGAACCTGCAGAATTTGGCATTTGGGAACGGGCCATGGAAATAACACCAGCGGAATGTTTTAAGTTGTTTTCAAAATTGTTGTATGAAAATTCTCCTTTAATAGAGTAGTTTGGACCACCCATACCAGTACCTTCTGGATCTCCACCTTGGATCATAAATCCACGAATAACTCTATGAAAGATTAATCCATCATAAAAGTTCTTATTTACAAGTGATATAAAATTTCTCACTGTATTCGGAGCAATTTCAGGATATAATTCAATTTTAATAATTTCGGAATTCTCCATTTCAATCGTTACTATCGGATTATTTTTTGCCATTTTATTTATCCTTTCTTGATAAAGTGTTCGTAACGCCAATTATAACATATATTATATTTGGTGTCTAATAAATTTATTATAAAGATAGTCATAAAGTACTATTATACTAACTTCTCATTATATGGAGGATATGCATTTGAGATTTCATATGGTTTCATCAAGGGTTATAGGGTGCTCCGGAAGGGAATAAAAGAAATTTATAATTCATCTTGTGTCATCTTATGATATCTAAGTTGCGTATAAACGAGGATATAGAATAGAAGAAACAAATAAAACTAATATTAGGTTCAATTGTAGTAGAAGGAATTATATGGTAAAATAGACATAAAAGTAATGGCGATAGGGTAAGGTCAAGGTTGACCTGATGCCAATCAAGGACAGATAATCTGACAATTGGAGGGATAATAAGATGGTAATTCGGAGGCAATTGACAAAGCTGTTGATAGGAATTTGTATTCTATTAGGAGTAATGGTAATACCAGGCATAAGTAAAGTAAAAGAAATACAAGCAAAGACTATTAATGAGAATGATACATTTATTTATAATGGAACAAATGCAGCTGCATATGATGGGGAGTCAGTATTTGTAATTACTGAACAAGCAAATGAAGGTATTTCGGAAGATATGTATTACTTTGAAGTAGCTATAGATTTAAGTGCAATTAAGAATAGTTTAAAAAATGTAAAAACGATTCGAATTGATGATAATGTTACAGATTTATATATGTATATGTTAAGATTTTTCGAGGAAGCAACTGCCCTACATATCGGTAAAAAGATTAGTTCAATACATATGGGAACCGAAGATGATATTAGGATTGAAGATTATATAAAGGCGCTATATACCATTGATGTGGATGTAGAAAATGAATACTTCACGGTAGAAGATAATGTATTATATAGTTTGGATATGAAAACATTGTATTTGTATCCGCCTGGAAAGTTAGATACTTATTTTTTAATACCGGATACCGTAACAAATTTTGCGAAACCTTATATGGCAAACGGTAGTTTGCAGAAGTTGAAATTAGGTAAAGCCTTTGGCCCATTAGATACTCCTTATCGCGATAACGGTGACTTTTTTTATTCTTTTACGGAGGGACTATCTTCTTTGCAGAAAATTACTGTTGATGCAGATAATACTTATCTATCAACCGTAAATGGGGTTTTATATGATAAGAGTAAGACGAAGACAATTGCATGGCCTAAAAATCTGGTCATGGAACATGTAACCTTTCCGAGTACTTTACAGTCAATCGCCTTAGGTATGATCAGTAATAAGGAGCAGGTAAAAACGATAACACTGTCAAGAGATATGAAGAAGCTATGGGTTTTTGACTTTCTTAGTTTATTAAATCCCTTCACGAACCTTGAGAAAATAACGGTGCCGGTGGAAAATGAATATTACAG
>JAEWHU010000133.1 GCA_023387635.1 Bacillota bacterium | reverse complement strand
TTTCACAGGTTCATCATACCAATTGGATTCAACACTCCAGGTTAATTTTTGATATGTAGCATTACTAGGTGAAATGGTACTTTTAATCGTAAAGGTATCTCCCACTTCAATACATTTAATACTTTCTTGAAGTTTCACTTTAGAAGCAGGCTGATACACTGTTACTTTACATGTTATAGCTGTTTTACCTATTTTTGCTGTAATAGTAGCATTTCCTGTTGCTTTTCCTGTAACAACACCATCCTTTACAGTAGCAATCTTTTTATTACTGGTACTCCATACTACCTTTTGATTTGATGGGCTCACTTTTAGTGTATATGTTTTACCAATTTTAATACTTACACTTTTCTTATTTAAAACCGGTGCTTTTGCCTGTGCTACTTGCGTCCCAAAAGCAAAAACACTACAGCACAATATCATTATTAATACATAGATATTCCTTTTTATCTTATTTATTAACTTCATCATTTTCTCCTTATGTACGATTTTCCATGGCTCATTATAAAATTTTCGTTTTTAGTTATGTAATATAGAAATTAAATCTTTTCTCTTTTTCTCACTGAAAGCTACCCATCTATCATTTACCAATACTTGATGCCCTTCCATCCCTTTACAATAATTAGTATTAATAATATAGGAACGATGACAACGATAAAATTCCTTGGGTAATTTGCTTTCTAATTGACTAATACTCATCCTAATCTGATAAGTTTTCTCTTTGGTATATATGGATACATAATGGCCATAGGCTTCCAAGTATAGAATTGAATTATATGGAACCTTATATAGTTTGTCTTCAAATTTCACCATAAAATATTCACATGTTTTTTCTAGGACGTCATAAGCTTTATTTAGGCAAGCATTTACATCCCCACTATGAACTGGCTTAATTAAATATCTCCATGCATTCACTTCATATCCTTGTAATACATATTCCATTCTAGAAGTTAAAAATATAATTATAATTGACTCATCTCGTTCTCTAAGTTTCCTTGCAGCCTTTACGCCGTCCATACCCTTTAAATGGATATCAAAAAACACAATATCATATGCCTTACCCTGATCATATTGATATAAAAATTCTTCAGATGTAACAAAAGTATCAATATCAACTTCTATATCTCTGCTTGTTCTCCACTCATCTATGATACGTAATAAATTTTGCTGATGTATCAATTCATCCTCACAAATTGCTACTTGCAACTATACTCCCTCCAGACTCATAAAGCTTTTGATAACGCCCCTTCATGTTCATAAGAACATCATGGTTTCCACTCTCTGTAACAATACCATTATCTACCACTACAATTTTCTCAGCATTTTGAATGGTAGAAAGCCTATGAGCAATAATAAGAATTGTCCTACCTTTCATTAATTTATCTAATGCTAATTGCACCATTTTTTCAGATTCTGAATCAAGTGCTGATGTAGCTTCATCTAGAAGTAGGATAGGTGCATCTTTAAGGAATGCTCTAGCAATTGCTAAACGTTGTCTTTCACCTCCTGAAAGTTTATAACCATTTTCTCCTATAATAGTATCATACCCCAGGGGTAAATTCAAAATAAATTCTTCTGCAAATGCATTTTTAGCCGCTTCATATATTTCATCTACAGTAGAACCATCTCGACCATAAGATATATTATCATAGATTGTTCCATCAAATAATCTAGCTTCCTGTTCTACATAAGCAAACATATTCCTAAGTGAATCAAGGGCATAATCCTTCGCTTCTATTCCAAACACCTTAATACTTCCTTCATATGGTATGAACTGTAAGATAGACTTAAATATGGTAGATTTACCACCACCACTTCCACCTACAATAGCAACAGTCTCGTTCTTTCCTACTTTTATATTGATATCTCTAACTACATAGTCATCACCGTACCCAGCAGATACATTCTGTAATATGATTGCGTCCTTAGCCTTCTTATCACCACTTTGATTGCCAAAATACTCGACTTCATCCTCATCTTCCATAATAGATCGAATTCGTTTCACTCCAGCTTTTCCACTAGCAATTCTTATCATAATACTACCAATATCACTTGAATATCTTATAATACCACCACTTAGTTGAGCGATAAAAAACACTTCGCCTATGGTCATTTCACCTATAATACATTTATAAGCGCCAAATAAAATAGGCATAGTCGCAGTAAATATTTCAAAAAAACTTGAAAATATTAATTCCTTTACTGTTAAATTTCTTTCTCCAACTTTTTTACTATAAACTCTATGTGAAGCTTCATGAACTCTTCCATACATTAATTCTTGTAATTTAGATAATTTTATTACCATTGCTCCTGAAAATAAATCACTGTACACACGGTTTAATTTTGATAATTCTTCTTGCCTTTCTTTCGTTTTTTCTTCTTGCTTTGGCGCAAATATTATATGAGTCATTAAATTTCCTAGAAGCATAATAAAACAAAATGTTCCAATTCCCCTATCTTTTATAAAAATACTAATCATTCCTACAAGTAACATACAGATTGCAAGCAAAAGAGATTGTATTTCAGTTCCTATAATAGAGATAGCTAATTCGACGTCTTGTTCCAAAATAGTCATATTATTTGCAGTATGTTCTTCTTTTTCTAATTTCATTTTCCTTCGTACTAATTTATGAAATATAGTACCTCTCATACTAGCCTTAATACCTGCCATAGCACTAAAATGTAGTTTCTTATATAACGTATCACATATGGTTACAAATACAAATGCTACAAAAATATAAGTTAAAGCATGATATAATGCACCACTATTTTTAGTAATCATACCGTCAACCATATTACCCATTCCAATTGCAAAGAGTAGTTGGGCCCCACCACCACTTATTGCATTGAAAAAATTGCCTAAAATCCATTTTAATTTATATGGCCTTACGAAACGAAATAGCCATTTTAAACTATTTTCACTTACCTGATTGTTGTTATTATACGCTTTTTCATATGATTGTTTTAATTTATTTGGCATACTTTTTTTCATGCATATACCTCGTCTTCCATCTCTAATTCTTGTTGCTTACGATACAAATTATAATAGACACCTTTTTTATCGTACAATTCTTCATGACTACCTACTTCAATTATGGAACCATTATCCATACAGTAGATGCGGGTGCAATCTTGTATGGTTGACAAGCGATGCGCAATAATAATGGTTGTTTTGCCTACCATTAATTCTTCAAGTGACTTACTTATTAATCTCTCAGTTTCTGTATCAAGAGAGGCCGTAGGTTCATCCAGTAACAAAATTTGAGGCTTACTAATATATGCTCTAGCGATGCAGATACGTTGACGCTGCCCCCCTGAGATACTAGATCCATTTTCCCCAAGGATGGTATCATAGGCTTCTGGTAAAGACATAATAAATTCATGAATATTAGCATCTTTTGCAGCCTCCATTACTTCTTCTATAGTTGAATCTTTTTTACCGCATTTTATATTGTCTTTTATACTAATTGGAAAGAGATAATTTTCTTGAGTCACTATGCTTATTTTTTCTCGAATCCTATTGACAGTCTCTGGTTTACTTATCATACCGTCAATAAGAATATTTCCTTCATATTTCGTATATAGCCCGCTTATTAGCTTAAACAATGTACTTTTACCACTTCCACTTGCACCAACTATGGCAACCTTTTCTCCCTTATTAATATTTAAATTAATCTCATTTAAAACTGGTAACATAATTTTATCCTCTCCAACTAGATAGGAGAAATTTACATTAGATAACTCGATGATTGTATTTTGGTTAGTAACTATATTCATATCTATTTGCTCTAAGTAGACTTCCTCTTCCAAATTAATAATATCCATAATTCGCTTACTACTAAATTTACATTCATTATATTGATAAAGCATATTTTGAATAGAACCTAGAAAACCAACGATATAATTAACAACAAATAAAATAATTGCAAAATCTCCAACGGATATTTCGTTATTCATAACTAAGTAAGAACCAACACTCATCATAACAACATAAGGCAAACTACTGCTAAGCCCTCCAACGAAACTAAAAGAGGCTCTTTTTGATGCTATTCTACTTTCTACTTGTTCTACTTTTCTTAATTGCTTTATATATCTATTAGTAAGAATGGTTTCAAGACAAAAGGCTTTTACTGAAGTTATCTGAGATAGTATATTCATTGCTAATCCACTTGATTTGCCTAACGCTTCCTTTTGATTAACCATTAATTTCTCAATGGGCTTGCCTGTTATTACATTAATTAGTATTAGAATAGGCATCATAAGTAGAATTGATAAAGTAAGTTTCCAACTTAGTATAAGTGAAAGAAAAAGTCCTAAAACTCCTTTTATCACAACAATAAGATAGTAGGATAAGTATCTTTGAAAGAAAGTTTGTACATGTTCAAAGTCCCTCATGGTTCTTGATAACATCTCACCTCTTTCCATATTTTCTATGGTTGCATAAGGTATATTTACAAACTTTTCACCTATCATATTACGTAATTTCTCCATTTTTTTTTCAATCATAAGACTTCTTAAGTAATAATCACTGACTGTAAATAGGTAAGAATAGAGTACGCATATTAGTAAAATAAAAACTAGTTTGAAAAAGTAATCATTGTCTTTTCCTGCTACATCTATTAACCCTCCCATAAAATAATTAGAAAGAATATCAACGACACCATACGATACCCAAAATAATATGAATAGTATGTATCTAAATTTCCATAGATCACAATGTTTCATTATCTCTATCACAGGATTAATTTCCTGCTTTTTATTCCTTTTCATATATCTCCTCCAAGTTCAAAATTTGCATTATACAAAGTCCAATGTACATTGGAATAATAATACATTAGGAATTAGAAAAAGGAAACAGTTATGGCGTAAAATGGTGTTTTTATAGCATGAAATTATATCTATAAGCATAATTGGTACTTTTTAATTAATATAATACCTAACTTACTACTTACTAGGCATAGCTTCACTCTAGCGAAACATAATAAAAAAAGAAGCTTATTCTTCTAAATGATAGAAAAATAAACTTCTAAGCTTATATGGAAATACTCATTACCATGATTATATTGGTTTATGTAATTATATAGATATACTTGCAAGGGTTTTACCAGCTTCAATACATGCTTTAATTCCTTCGTCATCTGGTGAATTATTAATAATAATGCCTTCATCACCAACAATAGTTGCTCCAGCATTCTTCATTCTATCAACCCAATTACGCATCCATTCACCATCTCCCCAATCGTATGAACCAAACAGTAAAATATGTTTACCTGTTACTTTATGCTCAAGTTCAGAAACAAAAGGTTCCATGTCATCATAATCTAATTCTTCTGCACCCATGGATGGACATCCTAGTGCGAATACATTAGAATTGTCTAAAGCATCTGTTGTAATTGATGATACTTCTATTGCCTCACCATTTCCTCCAGCTTCATTAATACCTAATACAATACTTTCTGCCATTGTTTGTGTATTACCTGTACCACTCCAGTATACTACATGTATTTTATTCATTTTAATAACCATACCTTTCTCTTATAAATAGTTAGTCAAAGCTAACTCGTTTGTAAAAAAATATCTATTCATTATGCATAACGTTCTAAAATACCTATTAATGCATTAGAACTACTACTATGAGATCTTTCTACTGCGATATTTTTACGTTCTGATTCGGCAACTGCACAGTATACCATTTTGTGTGATGCTGTAGCAGTAAATAAGATTAATAAGTCTGGACTTCCAATCTGTTCTTTTAGATTCCTTGCCATCTTAGTAAATACTTTTACCTTACATTTGTATTTTTTGCATATATCTTTATACTGAACTTCCATTCTCTCATGTCCACCAATAATAACGACGCTCATACTTTCACCTACTTCTTTTTTATTTCAGTTAGTCTGTGCTAACTAATGTGTTGTATACAATATACTATAAAAGCTAGAAAGAATCAACCCTATAATTGATAATAATTCTCAATATGAATAATTATTAGATGCAAATATGTCATATGGCGATATTGGGATAATGTGTACTATTATGAATGTAAAAGAAATAACATTAAGACTCTATTTGTATTTACATAAAAAAATGGCTTCGAATCAAGATCGAAGCCACCATTAGATATGATGCTCCCTTTTTTGTTATGTCCTAAAAGGAGAACATTTTTACTATACCTCTTTTTTATTAAATTCTCCTGCCCATTCAAAGGCCTTTTTGGCAACGATAACAGCAATAATTTCGTTAATAACAGCAGCCGCAGCAATGGTTCCTTGTATTATTTTTGCATATTCAGGAGCTGGAGTGGATAGAACTGAAACTGCTATACCAGTAAATACAAGTGAAACACCTGAATGTGGTAGTAAGGTAAGACCAAGATATTTCTTAACGGTTTCTGGGGAACCGGTAATGCTAGCCCCAAAATACGCTCCACCATATTTACCAAAAGCTCTTGCTAAAATATAAATAGCTGTAAATAATCCTGCCCCTAAAATCAAATGATAATCAAGTGGCGCACCAAGGCTTAATATAACCACAATCAAAGAAAATCCAAGGATTGGGTTGAATGCAGTCATCAACTCTTCTAATCTTTCTTCTGAAATCATATTGGCAAAGGTGCCAGAGAATGCCATACCCATTATCATAAAGTTTAGTACTGGTTTTGGCATAATTACATTATTAAAGATAAATCCAATGATAGATGTAAGTAAAATCCCTCCAATTACTATTATCAGTGTTTCTTTTACACTTCGATCCTTTTTAAGCACAAGCCCTGTAAGTAGACCTGCTACTACACCGATTGCAACTGGCAGTAAGATAACAAGAAGAATCATATACAATGGCATCTTCTCTTCCGAAATATTGGCAGAAACAATGGATATCGTTGAAAAAAACACAACTACAGCAACCATATCATCAAGTGCTGCCATCGGGATTAAAGTATTAGTTACCGGACCATCAGTCTTGAATTCACTAACAATGGAAAGTGCTGGAGCTGGTGCTGTTGCAAGTGCTATACCACCAAAAATTAAGGCAACATAGAATGGGATACCAGCGAAATAGAATACTACTCCAAACACTACACTCACTAATAAATATGCCCCCAGTGATTGGGTTAGTGTTGTAATAATGATTTGCTTTCCTGTCTTTTTTATTTTATTCCATACCAGTTCTGTTCCAATTAATAAACCAACTACACATTCTAAAATATGAATGATTGTTTCATACCAGTTAGCATTTAAAATCTCATTATTTACAATACCAAATGCATGTGGTCCAAGAATCATCCCTGTTAAAAGCCAGCCAAGGATAGCTGGTAACTTGATTTTGGATACTAACTTACCTACAAAAAAGGCAATAACGATTGCCAAACACAGTCTTAAAAATAAAAGTATCATCCTTTATTCCTCCTTTGCAATTCCATAGAGCATAATATTAATTATTTTTGGAATTTTTAATTCATGTTCTTCCAATATAGTGTGATAATTAGAATCTTCATACGCTCTACTCTGAAAATATCCATTGAACATTTCTTGAAGTATTGAAAAATATTTAATGGCTTCTTCCTCTGAAATACCATCTTTCAAAGTGATTTTATTAATTATGTTTTTGCAGTACCTTAGATTCAGTCCATCTAAATCTTTTTGTAATTCCTTAATTCTTATTATCAAGTGTTTTGGTGGCTGTATCACAGCATTTAAAAATATATTACTATAATATGGATTCTCACTAAAAAACCTATATCTCAAATCAAAATAGGATTCCATATCGCCTTGAAACTCATTGCCATCCAAATGCCCACCACTTTCAACATAGCTAACAAGAGAGTCAAAGCAGTCCTTTACACAGCATAAAAACAGATCATCCTTATCTTTAAAATAATGATAAATAATCCCCTTTGATATGTTTCCTGTACTACAAATTGTATTGAGTGATGCTTGTGCATAGCTATTTTCACCAAATACTTTTAAGGCACTATCTAATATTTTCTTTCTACTATGTTTATTTTTCTCTTCTCGCTTTATCTCATTTTCCTCCTTAAAACTTTTTCGACCAGGTGGTCTATTTTT
>JAEWHU010000066.1 GCA_023387635.1 Bacillota bacterium | reverse complement strand
AAAGATAAAATGGGAAGAATCAGCTTTAGTATAAAAGATGTGAAATAATTCATATTTAAATGATTTATATATTAAAATTATAGAATAAAAAGATAAAAAGAGATGGATTTAATCCGTCTCTTTTTTTGTCTTTACCAATAGAATATAGTAATTTTCATAATATACATATTATGGAAAAAAATAAAAAAATGATACTAAAACAAAATAATAACACCTAAATTTTAAATATAATATGATAATATATACTTAACTTACAATTATTACCAATAGTATTTTTTATAAAAAACTAAATAATGTACGAGGGAGAATAATATGAATAAGAATATGGTCACTAAACTAATCTTACTTTTTATTTTAATTAGTTGCCTTATAACAATACTTTTGTTAACCAAATCAGAAGCTAATATAAGTATAGTTAAAAGTTTTACTGAATTTGATACCATCATTAATTCCAAATCTAATGATAATGTTATTATTGATCTACGTGATAATATTGACTTTAAAGAAGCTCATATTACTGGAGCTATCAATATGCAATATAATGATGATAATGAAAGCTTTCTTAAGGCATTTAAAGACAAAAAATTAAAAAATAAGCAAGTTTATTTAATATGCTATGCTGGAAGCAGAGCATCTAAGGTATTTAATCTATTAATAGAGAATAACTACAAAAATTTACACTATGTAACTTTTGGAGTTAGTGATTACATTTCTACCTTAGCAAATGGTTACGATGTACAAGAAACTCAAATTAGTAAAGAAACCTTTTCAATATCATACAATGATATATTTCCTGACATACAATTCGTAGATAATAAAAATGTTAAAACCAGTGTTAAAGACTTCTCAGAAGAAATTAAGATAGTTTGTTATCTATCTAATGAATGTAATACTTGTATAGATTCATTAAATATATTAAATAGAATTATGAGTATATGGAGTTCAGATAAAATAAAATTAATAATTCTATGGAAAGATGAAATTCCAACAAGTATAACGGACAAGTATAATATGACAGAAAGTATAAGCTATTCATTAGAAAATAAATATATTTTGTCAAATTCAACTCCTACTATGTTTATATTGGATAAGGATAATAAAGTAGTATTCAATGATAAAGGTGTAATGGATACCTTCATTACTAAATTAATTGATATGGCCATTTGTGAGGAAAACCAACTATTGAATCAGACCAATAGTTATATTAATGAATTTATAGTAAAAAGTAATAATGCTAAACCTACATTAATATTCTTTTCAGAAGCAAATTGTAACTCATGTATTGAGATAGAAGAGTTAATAAATAAAGAAAAAATTAGTGAAAAATATAATATAGTAAAATTAAGCAATTCAAATGAAAATCAAGATGATAATGAACGGGATTATGGTAACCTATTTAAAAAAATATATGGTGTAAACAGGTATCCTACTTTATTATTAATTACAAAGGAAGGCGAAAGGTCTTATTATAATCTAGAGAACAAAAAGATATTGGAAGATATATTTAAGTAATAAACTAATTTATTAATTAATTATAATTATACAATTATTTAAGGAGGTAAAGTATATGAAGAAACTATGTATTACTATGTTAGTTATGGTGTTAATCAGTTTAAGTATGTTTGGGTCATCAGAAATAGTAAAAGCTGCTGGAGGTTGCGCAACGGAGGTGATGTATAGTGTTGGTACACCATATTGTACCAACAATGATACTTCTTGTGGATATTATCCTCCTCAAGTACTTGTTAGGAAGAAATATTATAGACAAGATTTAGTATGGCAATTAAAGTGTATGAATGCACAAGGAGTTATTAGCTATACATATCGTACAGAAACAAAGGAATTAGGTTGCTGTGATTAAGTGATATATTAAAAATAATTAAGTATAATTATAATTAATCAATATTAATATCCGGGGTAAATACTCCGGATATTAAAAAAGATGAGAGAGGTCTTTATGAAAAAAAGATTTAAATTGATAGGGTTAGTTATTGTTATTGTTTTATTTACTGGATGTAGCAAAAGAGTCATTGAAACAATAGCAAGACCTTCATTGGCACCTAATTCTATTAAAGCAGATGATAATATGGCAATGGAAGAGCAAATATTAATAATTAGTGAGGATTATGAAGCCAATTTTAATTTGTTTGATTCTAGTAAGCTTAGTAACCCTTTAGGAATACTTTGTAGAAAGAACGATATTCTTATTGCAGATGGTAAGTTAAATACAATATTTGTTTATAACTATAATGGTGAAATAATTAAAGAAATCGGAAAAACTGGGAACGGACATTTAGAATTTATAAATCCGACAGGAATTACAAGTTACAATGATTATATCTATGTATTGGATTCACTTAATTATAGAATTCAAATATTAGATGAAAATCTAGATTTTTATTCAAGCATACAATTAGAAGAATTGAGTCAGGATCCAGATAAAGAATCCTTTTGGTATAGTGACATTATGGTAAGGAACGAAAATGAAATTTATGTTACAACCAATGAAAGAATGAAAAATTTTGCTAAAATATATAAAATCTCAAATCAAAAAGAGCAATCTGTATGGCAGGAAGAATTTAATGGGTATGGGACTATATACGAGGATATGATATATTTTGCTTTGTCTTATGAATTTTATGCAGATGGATATAAAAGTGGTCGCTCGTACTTTTTGTCACAAAATAAAAATAGTGAAATTAATAAGTATGATGTTCCCTATCAATTTGCTCCCATGGATATAGTGGCAACAGATACAGAGCTATTTGTAATTAATTCTTTATATATGTCATTAGAACGATATACATTGGATGGACAGTATATTGAAACAATGTTTATATTTAGTGAAACATTAAATAACACTTTTTATTTTCCAAAATATTTGGATATGGATGAAAAAGGTAATATTTATATAACTGAAAATGATAATGTTACAATAATTAAGGTAAATAAAAAATAATGAATGAATGAGGGTATTTGATGAAGTATATATGGGATACAACATTAAAGTCCATTATGGGAAATTATCGCATTAATATTGTAATTGTAGTGTCATTATTTCTGGGGCTACTTTTTCCAATGATGTTAATGGGAGGGATAGAAGATGGCTTGGCTGTAATGAACTCTAATCAGATAAAGAATAGCCAGCGGGTTGTGTTAGCTTCTACAATAAGTATGCCTCTTATAGATGAAAAATCCATGCAAGAATTAATAGAACCCTATTCTTTTGTTGAAAATATTGCAGCCATTTCAACACAGTTTACATATGTCACAATGAATGAAAAACGTGTCCAAACAACAGTATTAGGTATCACTAGTAATTATACTGATTTTAACCAGATAAAAATGCTTAACGGAAAGGATTTTGATGATCTTAAAGAAAATTTTATACATAGAGTTTGTTTAGTAGGAGAAGAGCTTGCGATAGAACATAAGATTACAAATCATACAAATAAATATGTTAATATTAACGGTGTGCCTTATAAAGTAATAGGAATTGTGAAACACCAAGGGGGAATATTGATACCTTATGGAAGTGTAGTAGATACAGAAGTTAAAAAGACACAACATGAATTCTACCTATTATGTACCGATGAGAAGTACATGGATATGGTTTCTAACATTGAATTTTTTTCGAAAATGGAATTAACACAAGCTAATAAAAGACAGAAGAATTATGAAGAAGATATTTTGAATAATGTGTCTACAATATTGATTATTATTGTAGTTGTACTACTATATTCTGTTATTAATACAATTACCATTTTAAATTGTAAATTTAATTTAGAAAAGAGAAAAATAGGAATATTAAGGGCGTTAGGTGCATCAAATATCCAAATCTATATAGGAAATTTATTAGAGACTTTTTTATTGGCCATCATAGCTTCGATTTTAGTCTTTATATTAGCACCTATGCTAAATCATATTTTTAATGGTTTTGGTGAAATACGTTTAACCACATGGAATGCTATTACTATAATTGCCATAGATATTCTTATATCAATAGGAGTTAATGCAGGAATTGTAACTAGATTATTTCGATGTAAAATAGCAGCATTGTTGAAGGAGTGAGCGTGTTTGCGCAGGTAGGAGCCAAAATGGAGTATTTTATAACGAAAGTAGTAAAAAGCTTGTTGAAGAATTATAATATATATATATTTGTTATAATTGAGACTGTGATTGCTATGATTATACTAGGAATTGGGATTAATATCACCTTATCCTTCCGTAATAAACTAGATGATATAGAGACAGAGTCTAGCAAAGCCTTACATCAGTTTAATACAAGTTGGAGTAGTGGTAAAGACAATGTTTTATATATAGAAAGAGATGATTATTTATATTGCAAAGAAAATTTTAGTAGGGGAAATGAAGTACAATATATCTATGTTATTACAGAATTTGTTAGTTATTATGATGAAAATGAAATATCTAATTTCCTGTTGCTTTTTGTTTCAGATGAGTTTTATACCTACTATCTAAACACGGATAAAGTTACAGTTGATACGATTTATGCAGGAGAAAATTTCATAAAATGGCAAGATAAAAGTAAAGTCATGTTAATGAGAGGAAATCGTTCTATTGATTACTTTAAAGGTAGAAACATTGAAAATATAGATGTACTAGAGACCAAAACAACAAGCTTTTCACCTTATGGGATAACAGGATATGAGATACCAATAGAAGAGTGGGTTATAATTCCTGTAGATCAATATTATGTTATAGATGGTAGTAATCCATATGGTCAATTATTTATGAAAGCAGATACAAAGTATATAGATGAAGCTAGTAATATGGTTGTTCAATATCTAAATAATAGAACCAATGTGAATGATACAATGGATGAATCACCACAAATAGATGACATCCAATTTAGTATATCCAATGAAACGGATAATTTTATAAGGATTAGTAAATCAACCATAGAAAAGTATAAAGTCGCTATTACGTATACTATGGTGGCTTTAGTCATAATTATATTTGGTTTGGGTGGAATATTATCATTATTAGTGGAAAAACGTAAAAAGGAATATGGAATAGCTATAATGCTTGGTGCAAGTGCAAAACAATTAATGTTAGAACTTTTTACTGAAATTGTACTGGTAATGTGGTTAAGTACGGGGATTGCTCTAACACTTAGTAGCTTGATTATGAAGTTAGAGTCAGTAGAACTCTTTCAAGTAGTGTACCATTATGAATCTATTCTAATATGTCTTGCAATAACTTTGATTATAAGCATATTAGGATGTATTGTACCATGCATAATGTTGCATCATTTATCACCTATACAGATATTAAAAAGAGTGGATTAAAATATAATTGTAATATCTATAAATATAATACCAAAAAGTATAAACATAATGTTGACTAAGGTAAAGCAAAGATTGGAGAATTATGATTTGGCTTAATAATATAAGTAAAATATATTCAAATAAAGGTATTATAACGAAAGCTCTTTCTGAAGTTTCACTTACAATTAATAAGGGTGATTTTCTTATGATACAAGGACAATCAGGTTCTGGAAAGACAACATTACTAAATATTCTTGGATTGATGGATTATGGGACTGGAGGAGAGTATATATTTAAAGGAAGAAATATTTCAGAACTTAATAACCATGAAATTTCACGATTTCGTAATAGGGAAATAGGTTTTATATTTCAGGCATTTAATTTAGTTAATTCAATGAATGTAATTGATAATGTTGAAATACCGCTAGGTTATAGAGGTGTTGGACGAAAAACAAGACGAGAACTTGCTACTAATAAATTAATTGAAGTTGGATTACAAGATAAAATAAAAAGTTATCCTACTCATCTTTCGGGAGGACAACAACAAAGAGTATCAATAGCTAGAGCATTGGTTGGAGAACCAGAGCTCATACTAGCAGACGAGCCTACAGGTAATCTTGATAGTCAGACTTCAGAGGAGATAATGGATTTATTAGTAGAGATACATAAACAAGGCAGGACAATCATTATGATAACTCATAATCAAGAACTTACAAAACATGCATCAAGAATAGGCTTTATGAAGGATGGTAAGTTAGAATTAATGTGATTGGAAAGATATAAAGAATATTATTTTTTATTTGCTACCCACAGGCTATAATGATTATATTTAAGGAAAATTAATAATTTCTAATGTATAGAAAAATTGCTATTTCATTTATAACAAATGAGATAGCAATTTTTAGATTAAAGTTTTAGTATTTCTGTTAATTCTAGTATTTCTCTATTCTCAAGTAGCCATCGAAACATTTTTTGATTAGTAATGGAGAGTTCTTTTAATTTATCTATTCCTTCACAATATGCAATAAAGATTAGTTGAATGGAGAAGATTACATATGGAATAGCTCTTATTTCATCATCAGTTAATTGTACAATACTATTATATCCAGATATAATGTTCAAAAAGATATCACTAAAGCGTTTTCTACCAGCAGTATCTATTCCATTAAATGAATCGGAAAGAATAGCAGTAGCAGCATAACATGGGTCAAAGATTCTAACATTCACTTCAGATATCTCAAAGTCAATGAATCCAACTAATTTATTATCTTTAAATAATATATTATCGGGGTGCGGATCCCTATGAATGATTTGCTTTGGTAGGTTTTTAAATAATATTCCCATTGTTTTTGTATAATCGCTTACAAAGTCATTATCCAGATCAAATACTTCTTTAGTTTTAGGAATTGCCCATGTAGTTACGGTATGATATAAGTTAGCTTCATTGCATAGTATATCATTATTTAATTCTGCTAAACTAAGGTGAAGTTTCCCAATAATTTCACCATGATAAAAAGCTTGTTCTGTGTAATGATCGTTATAAAAATCTTTGCTTTTAATTGATTTACCATCTAATCTTTTAGACAGGTAATAATAAATATCACCGTCAGTATAATATTCTTTTCCATCTAGTGTAGGAATTGGTGTGGCTGCAAGGAGTCCATTTTTATCCATAAGTTTTGAGATAAGAATGTGATTGGTAATACCTTTCATATTTACACCGATTTTTAATACCATATCATTGTTAATAAACCATACATTTTCACTTCTATTATTTAAGGAATTGAGATAAACATCTGTGATCACAGGACTTGTAATTCCCCACTGTAATAATACTTCTTC
>JAEWHU010000311.1 GCA_023387635.1 Bacillota bacterium | reverse complement strand
GGGCCCTTTAGGGCTAGCCTGAGAAAGCAAAGCAATTGGCAAACCCCTCAGGCGCCTCCGGGCGCAAGCTGGAAAAAGCCCCTTATAGGGGCAGAGCAAGCCACCAGCTAAGCTGGTGGTCTTGACTACTGTTTTCTTATATATGAAAAAACGGGAATACGATCAACGTATCCCCGCAATATATTTAGATTACAAATTTATGTTATATTATTAAACACTTATATGTTTTAAGTACTAACTATTGAACAATAACTTGCTCAGTTTCTTTATCAAAAACATGTATTTTAGTTAAGTCAAATGCAACTTTTATAGTATCACCAGGTCTAGCTGTTGTACGTGGATTAACACGTGCAGTAATATCAAATTGATCAACTGTGAAATAAAGGTAAACTTCTGCACCTAATAATTCATATACTTTAACAGTTGCATCAATAACGCTATCAGGAGAACTACTTATGAACATTTCTTCATCTTTAACATCTTCTGGACGAATACCAAACATAACGTTTTTGTTTTCATAACCACCATCAATAAGCTTTTTAGCTTTTGCTTCTGGAAGTTTAATTGAATTAGAACCAAATGTTAACACAACATTTGAACCACTTTTAACAACTTTAGCTTCAATCATGTTCATTTGAGGAGAACCAATGAATGTAGCAACGAAAATGTTGTTTGGCATGTTATAAAGGTTTTGAGGCGTATCAACTTGTTGAATTAAACCATCTTTCATAACTACGATTCTTGTACCAAGTGTCATAGCTTCTGTTTGGTCATGTGTTACATAGATGATTGTAGTTTGTAAGTTTTGGTGTAACTTAGAAATCTCGATACGCATTTGTACTCTTAATTTTGCATCTAAGTTTGATAAAGGCTCATCCATTAAGAATACTTTAGGATTACGAACGATAGCACGGCCCATAGCAACACGTTGTCTTTGACCACCAGATAGTGCTTTAGGTTTACGATCTAATAAGCTTTCAATTCCAAGAATTTTAGCAGCTTCTTGAACTAATTTATCGATTTGATCTTTTGGAGTTTTTCTTAATTTAAGACCAAAAGCCATGTTATCATATACAGACATATGAGGATATAAAGCGTAATTTTGGAATACCATTGCAATATCTCTATCTTTAGGCTCTACATCATTTACTAGTTTATCTCCAATCCATAATTCACCAGCTGTAATTTCTTCTAATCCTGCTATCATACGAAGTGTTGTAGATTTACCACAACCAGATGGACCTACGAAAATGATGAATTCCTTATCAGCTATTTCAAGACTAAAATCTTTAACAGCTACATAACCATTCGGATATGTTTTATTAATATTCTTTAAAGATATACTTGCCATTTTAAATTCCTCCCTAAATTTGTTGTCATATTGTATACACTATCTTGTACTATTACTATATGACCAATAATACACTATTAGCACTATTTATGCCATATCCCATTTTAACAAATTAATTTTTGCCCTTTTGTTTAATTTGTATACAAATAACGGAAATTAGTATTTTTACCGATTTTTGGACTATTTATAAGTGGAATTACTGTCTATATTCTCTAAAGCCTTCCCCCATAACTTCTCTTACATCACTTACAATGATAAACGCTTTTTTATCAATTTCAGCCACTAACTCAGTTAATTCTATAATTTCCTTCTTAGAAACTACACAAAGAAGCATTTTTTTATCCTGGTTAGAGTACATACCTGTTGCAGAAAGACCTGTTACCCCTCTATCTAGATCCACAATTATACGCTTGGCTATTTCCTCATATTGTTCTGATATAATATAGGCCATCTTAGCGAATTTTAAACCTTCTAATATTCCATCCGATACTTTTGCTGTAATATAAACAGCAATTATAGCATATAAAGCTTTATTAATGCCAAAACTAATCGCACCGCCAATGACAATAATACCATCAATTACAGTTAAAATCTGAGGTACAGAATAGTAAGGTTTCCATTTATTGATTAGCATGGACAATAAATCAGTTCCACCTGTTGATGAATGGGTTGCAAATACTAGTCCAAGGCCAGTACCTGTAATAATCCCCCCAAACACTGATGCAAGTAAATAATCTTGATAAACGATATCAATTCGTGGCACTATATATAACCCTATTGTAAGACTTACCGTTGCAAATAATGTATTTTTTAAAAATTTTTTCCCTTTTACTAAAAAAGCTCCTATAAATAAAGGAACATTTAATAAAATATTAGAAAGCCATACAGGAATACCACCGTCAATCCATAACGATGTTAAATCTTTGATTATAATAGCTAAACCACTTACTCCTCCAGTTACCATCTCTAAAGGTTCAAAAACTAAGTTTACCGCTGCAGCCATTAAAAATGTCCCAATAATAATTGATAAATAGTGTGAAACTTCTTTTCTTAATTTTTTTTTATTCATCTATATCACCTTTTCATATGATTTATATATACCAATAATTGTTTTAGATGTATTTGGAAACGTACTTTATAATTATAACAATTAGCAATATCCCATTAATTGGAATACCATTAAATTCATAGTCAGTATATCAGATAGAAAATATACTGACAAGGACTATTATTACTACAAGATTGAGTCAAAACAGATAATCTAATTCCCATGGTCAGTGAAGTGGCCTTAGCTACTTACTAATAAAAAAGGAACTGCTTCGATGCTACGATTGGTTAATCATACCATGAAACAATTCCTATTATCTCCATCTCATTCATATCTATACTATTTGCAAAACTAATTACTTTGATTCATTTGCTTTTACCTTTATCTCTTCTATATTAGGATATTCTAATGTATCATCGATTCCCAAATCAACTTCTAGTAATGTTTTAATTAAACTATTTAAACTTGGATTTGTCTTTAGTAATGTTTTTTTTGCAATTTTTGCATCTGCCTCTACAAAAGTTAGTGGTTCTTCTTGCACCATTTGTTCCTTCATTAATATATAGTGCATTCTTAAATACTTTTGGTTTTGTTTGGGTAATAGTTCAGCGAGAATACCAAATACTTTTTCTTTGTGTTTTTCACCATAAGGAAAAATTCGATTAGAATATATTTCATAATCTCTTTGCTTTTCTTCTTTACTTCTTGAATCAAATATTTTGCCAAATATACTACTCATTTTAATAACCATGCCTTTCTCAATGTAGTGTGAAAGATTTATCTTTCACACTCATCTCAACTAATTTATTTCTTCTTATTATCTACTATTATATACATAAACTACACTTCTTATTTTAAATTAAATAAATCCCCTAATCAATAGGGGATTTATTTTTTTAGTACGATTTTTATTTATTATGGATTAATAACCGCTTGTACTTCTTCATTATTAATGTTGTCTTTATTAACAATCATAACACCAGTATCAATTAATTTTTCAGCAGGTGCATTACCTTTAGATAATTCATAAGCTGTTTTAACACCTTCATAACCCATTAAATATTGTTTTTGAAGAACTGTAGAAACTGTAAATTCGCCTTCTTTGATCATTTGTTCAATTTCAGTTGAGTAATCAAAACCAACCATAGCGATATCTGTACGTCCAGCTTCTTTTAATCCTGTAACGAAACCAACTGTACTACCATTGTTTGGACCAAATACTGCTTTTAATTTTGGATATGCAGTTATGAAATCTTGTGTAAAACCTACTGCTTTTGTGATATCTCCGTCATTAACTTTAATATCCCCATTTAATACATCCCAAGCTTCTGGAGCATTCGCTTCCCAGTATTCGTTAAATCCTTGTAAACGGTCAATAATTGTTTGAGAACCACTATTACCAATTTGAACAGCTACTTGAGCTTCTTCTGTTTCAGAAACACCATTTTTCTTCATAAGTGCGATTAATTCTTCTGCTGCTGCTTTACCTGCTTCAACATTGTTTGTCATAAGAGCTGCACTGTAGTTATCTGTGTTAATCATAGTATCTACACAGATAATTGGAATACCAGAAGCAAATGCATCATTTACTGGATTAACCATTGCTGTACTATCAACTGGTCCAATTACTATAGCATCTGCTTTTGCAGAAACTGCATCTTGTAATTGTTGAACTTGTTTTTCAATTTCTGCTTCACTTGCTAAACCTGTAATAACTAAATTAACGCCTAATTCTTCTGCTGCTTTTTTAGCACCTTCTTCTACAACTGACCAATATTGGTTACCTAGAATTTTAGTTAAGAAATAAATAGTTGCTTTTTCTTCACCTGAACCATCTGTTACTTCATTACCTGGATTCTTATTTGTGTCAGCACTACTACAAGCCATAAGACTAAGTGCCATTGTGAAACAAAGTAAAACTGCCATTAACTTTTTCATAATACAATCTCCTTTTAATTAATAAATTTATGTTATTAAATATTAACAACTGATTTTTATTACTTACCTTGTCTATGACGACGCACTTCCATAGCACATGCACCAACAAGAATAATACCAACAATAATTTGTTGCCAGAATGAACTTACACCACAAAGGTTAAGACCATTTCTCATAACACCCATCATAAGTGCACCAATGATAGTATTTAATATAGTACCTTCACCACCATTATTAGAAACACCACCAAGAACTGCTGCTGCAATCGCTTCAAGTTCATAGCCTTGTCCTGCCATAGGTTGTGCGGATGATATACGAGAAGTTACTAAGATACCACATATTGCTGCTGAAAAACCACTTACGCAGTATGCAAACATACGAGTACCAACTGCATTAATACCAGAAAGTTTTGCAGCTTCTAGGTTACTACCACAAGCATAGATTTGACGTCCAATACGAGTTTTTGATAATACAATGTATAGTATTAAACCATAACCTAAAGAAATTAATACACTGTATGGTAGTCCACCGTTAATACGGCCTCCACCAAATTGATAAAAGATCGTTTGTATTTCTTGACTTGGAATAGTGTTTGTATAGATTGGTTTACCATCAACTAATACGTTAGCTAATCCACGGAATACCCATTGTGTACCAAGAGTTGCGATAAAAGGAACAACACCAAGAACTTCGATAGTGTAACCATTTAAAATACCCATTAAAATACCAAAACCTAAAGCTATAATAATTGCAAGGGTTAGTGGAACACCATTAATCAAAAGAGTTGTTACGATAATACCAGATAACGCCATGGAAGAACCAGCACTTAAATCTGTTCCACCACAAACCAAACAAAATGTTAAACCATATCCAATAATGGAGTATGTAACTACCTGTTGTGCTATATTAATTAAGTTACCAGATGATAAGAATAAATTTGGTTTCATTATTGCAAATGCTGCGAATAATAATACTAAAATTACACCCGATAAAAAAGCTCTTTTGGTACTAGTACTAAATTTATGAGTAAAAGATTCTTTTGACTGTACCGCTTGTACTGATTGTTTCAAAATAAATTCCTCCTATAGTAAGTATAAATAAATTTTACTTATCCTTTTCAACTTTATTATATCCTGCTGCATAATATAAAATTTCTTCTTGTGTTGTTTTCTTTGCATCTAATTCAGCATTAATTTCACCTTCATGGACTACAAGAACTCGATCACTCATACCAAGAATCTCAGGAAGTTCTGATGATATCATAATAATTGCTACACCTTGGTCACTTAAACGATTAAATAGTTCGTAAACTTCAAATTTAGCACCAACGTCGATACCTCTAGTTGGCTCATCAACAATTAGTAATTTAACATCATTACAAAGCCACTTTGACAATACAATTTTTTGTTGATTACCTCCACTTAGATTACCAGCTTTTTGTCTTAAGCTTGGTGTCTTAGTACGTAGTAAATCTTTATAATATTGAGCATTTCTTTTCGCTTCTTTATCATTGATAAATCCAAAACGTGATAATTTTTTAAGATGAGCCATGTTTGTGTTATATTGAACATCAAGGTTAAGTGCTAGACCATCATATTTACGATCTTCTGTTGCATAACCAATACCATGTGCTATGGCTTGTCCAGGATTATTAACTTTTATTTCTTTACCTTCAAGATATAATTCTTTTGAATCTGCTTTATCAGCCCCAAAAATACATCTTGCAATTTCAGTTCGACCAGAACCCATAAGTCCTGCAATCCCTACTATTTCACCTTTACGTACTTGAATCTTGTCTACATTAACAATATCTTTTCTTCTAATATTCTTTGCTTCGAATACAACATCCCCTATTTTTCTTTCATATTTTGGATATTTGTCTTCTAGTGAACGACCTACAATCATATTAACAAGTTGATCTGTAGTAATGTCTTTATAACGATGGGTTCCAATATACTGTCCATCGCGGATGATTGTTACTCTTTCACATATCTCATCTAGCTCTTCCATACGATGTGAAATGTAAACCATACCAACTTGTTTCTTTTGAAGATTTCTTATGATTACAAACAGTTGTTCAATTTCTTTATCTGTTAGCGCTGCAGTTGGTTCATCAAGCACTAATATTCTTGAATGTCTAGATATAGCTTTCGCAATTTCAACCATCTGCTGTTGAGCTACACTTAATGTACTTACCATAGCATGAGAGCTTATTTTTATGCCTAACTCATCAAGAACAGCTTGAGCACTTCTATGCATTGCTCTATCATCTATAAGAAATCCTTTCTTTGGTGGACGCCCTATATAGATGTTATCTGCAACAGTTAAGTGAGGACATAAGTTCAGTTCCTGAAATATAATACTTACTCCTAACTCTTGTGCTTTATTAACGGAACTTACATCCACTTCTTTACCATCAATGAATATTTTACCTTCATCTGCTTGGTAAACGCCTGATATTATTTTCATCAATGTAGATTTACCTGCTCCATTTTCACCAACAAGGCCATGTACTTCTCCCTTATTTACTGAAAATGAAACTTTATCAAGTGCTTTAACACCAGGGAAGCTCTTGCAGATTCCTTCCATTCGGAATAATTCTTCCGACATACCATTCACCTCTCTCTTTCATAAAAAACTCTCAATAATAATACTACTAGTTTAGTTTTAACAAATGATTTATCTGCTTAATTGGAACAAATACATATATTAAGCAAAAAAACACATGATTTTCTTTATCCTTTTGTGAATTTTTCTTCATTTCTTTTGCCTTTGTGCATTTTTTATTGTATCACTTGTATACTAGTACGTCAATATTTGATTGTTATAAAATTGACAGCCATTTTTGTGCAAAATTCACAATTTTTCTTCTTGTATAAATTGTTTTCCAATAAAAGCAAAAATATTTTATGAAAATATTGTCAAATATGTATAAATTTATCAGTTAGTATTATGCAATGTTAATAATATACAATTTGCATATAAGCTATTGCCATTTTAAGCATTTCCCTTGATTTTAGACATTGCTCGACATATATCGTCACATCTAATTCCTTATTTTTATTGTGTTATTATACGACCAAATGTATAATAATGAATTTTATGTAAAACTAGAAAAATTTAGTCATTTATGTTAAACTTAAATCAAAGTAAAATTAATCTCAACGTAACATTATATAT
>JAEWHU010000293.1 GCA_023387635.1 Bacillota bacterium | reverse complement strand
ATTACTTCACCTTGATTTTTATATATACTGTTAGCCGCTACATGGCCTCTTACCATTGATAATGGATACACATTAGAACCTTTGCCTATCACTGTCCCTGGATTTAATACACTATTACATCCAACTTCTACATTATCCCCTAGCATAGCACCCATTTTTTTTAGATTGGTTTGAATTTTTTCATTTTTATATGAAATAGAAACTAATGTTTTATCTGATTTAACATTTGAGGTAATAGCTCCTGCACCCATGTGTGCTTTATACCCAAGTATAGAATCACCTACATAATTATAGTGAGGAACCTGCACCTTATCAAATAAGATAACATTTTTTAATTCGGTGGAGTTCCCAACAACAGCACCTTTCCCTACAATGGCATTACCACGGATAAAGGCACAATGTCTTATTTCTGCCTCTTTACATATAATTGCTGGTCCATGTATGTAAGCAGTTGGTGTAATTTTTGCATTTTTAGCAATCCAAACATTATTACCTATTTGTTCATACTCTTCTAGAGATAACGTTTTTCCTATCTCCATAATAAAGTCGCTTATTTTATTAAGAACCTCCCATGGATATAAAACTTCTTCAAATAATTTTGAAGCTATTGTTTTTGTTAGATCATAATTATTTTTTATTAACAAATCCTCGTACATATTGTCTCCTTATACTAAACTTATCATTATATCTTATGAATATTTAAAACGGTTATTCAAAGTTTACTTTGCCAAACGCTTTAAGTAAGAAACTGCTACTTCTTATAATTTTGTGCCGCCTGATTAAAATAAGTCGTTAGCTGATTCTGATTATTCAAATTCATAACACCATGTGTCATTCTAGCAACAAACCCTTCCAATTTCGCCATGTACTCGTCCGTGGTAATGCTTCCTTCTGCTACATAACTTAAACCTTTTTCCCAACTCGCTGTTAGTTCAGCATTTAACAACGATTTTATGGAACAATTTACTACATCATATACTAATTCTCCCAATAAAGCTGGAGTAACTATTTGTGTCTTTTTATTTAAACTTAAATACTCTATTTTAAATAGTTTATTCAAAATTTCTGCTCTTGTAGCACTTGTTCCAATTCCACTACCTTTCATCTGAGCTCTTAACTCTTCATCTTCAATTAGCTGGCCTGCATTCTCCATCGCTAAAATCATAGTTCCTGAACTATATCTTTTTGGAGGTGCAGTTTCGCCTTCTTTAATTGTCATAGCAGCAATTGGTAGCAATGTACCTTTTTTAAGACTTTTTATTACTTCAAAAAATTCATTATCAAAACTTGGTGCGTCCTCGCTTGAATCAGATGATTCTTTACTATTCTCAGTTTTTTCATCTTGATTATTTTTTCTTTTATCAAAAGAATTCTTAATAACCAAAAGATATCCTTCCTCTACTAATACCTTAAATGAGGAAAAAAAGCACTCTGTTTTTACCTTAATTACTAAATTCACCTTTTGATAAACAGCTGGTGGATAAAATATACTTAAAAATCTGCGAACGATAATTTCATATACTTTACTACTTGTAGGTGATAATGAATTTATTGCATTTAACCCTTGACCAGTCGGAATAATCGCGTAATGGTCTGTTATCTGCTTATCATTTACATATCTACTTTTACTTATATTTTTATAACTACCTTTGGTAAGAATATCATTTGCCATTTCTCTACTATGAATGTATCCTTTAAGGCCTGATATGTTTTTTTGTATCTCTTTCGCCACCGCGGTAGATAATACCCTTGCATCTGTTCTAGGATAAGTAACCAATTTCTTTTCATATAGTTCTTGAGTTATTTTTAAGGTTTCATCTGGACTAATCTTAAATAACTTAGCACATTCATTTTGTAATTCTGCTAAATTATATAGCAAAGGTGCATTTTTATTTTCCTTCTTCTTCTCAATACTTATGATTTCACCTTTAACATCATCCTCTTCCCTAAAAGTATCTACATAACTGTTTTTTCCATTCTCTTGATTAAGAATTACATTTGCTTCCCGATTAATCAGCATTGATATTAAATCATTTGCATCCTCTCGTTCTTTAAATCCATTTTCTTTATATAATAAGGGAGAATTATAATATTTAGAACCTTCTACTGCACGAAATTCACCATCAAACATCTTTCCCTTTGCGTCAATGCTAGCAATTACACGATAAAAAGGAGTTTTTACAAAATCTCTAATTTCTCTTTCCCTGCGGACAACCATTCCAAGAACACAAGTCATAACTCTACCAACGGATATTGCTCCCCCCTTGTCCTTGTTCAAAAATCGATTGATACTTTGTCCATATTTTAAAGTTAATATTCGTGAAAAATTAATTCCCATGAGGTAATCTTCCTTTGCTCTAAGGTAAGCTGCCTCTGATAAATTATCATATTCTGTTAATAGTTTTGCTTCTTTTATTCCTCTAAGAATCTCTTCTTCTGTTTGAGAGTCAATCCAAACTCTTCGCTTTTCCTTACCGCTTGGTACCTGTGCCATCTGATCTACTAAACGATAAATATATTCCCCTTCTCGTCCAGAGTCAGTGCAAACATATATTCTATCTACATCATTTCGGTGAAGCAAACTTTTAACAATATTAAACTGTTTACTAACATTAGGAATAACCTCATATTTAAATTCCTTTGGCAAGAAAGGTAAGGTATCAAGTGTCCATCTCTTAAGTGCAGGATCATATGCTTCTGGATAACTCATAGTAACTAGATGTCCAACACACCAAGTAACTATGTGATTTTCTGATTCCATGTAACCATCACGATTAGAAAAGGAATCTTTTAACGCCTTAGCAAATTCTCTCGCAACACTAGGCTTTTCTGATATAAATAAACTTTTTGCCATAAATCTACTCCAACTTTCTACTATTAGTAACTTTATTTCTATATCATAACACACTAAACCCTTGTTGAAAAGGTTAACAATAGTCTTATAAATTGTTTTTTTGAAACGATTCGAAATTAAAGGTCTAAAGATTTAGTTCCTATAATTGACATAGCTACCATATTCCACATATAATAATTCCAGTTATAATCAATATTTTACATATATTATTAAACTTCTACAAACAAGTACTAGGGAGTACCCAATGCTAAGTAATCTACTTACAATATAGAAAGCAAACCCTATAATTATATGCATGTGCTAAGAAGTATAACATGTTATATTAGTTCAATATTGTTTGATTTTTCACTGAATTTCGATAATTCTAGTGTAGAAATCAGTTGGTTAATTGGCTATAATTAGCTTATAAATTAATTATTAGATACTACTCTCACACAATTAGATTTAAATCTATACACACACTTTATTACAATGTAATAGGAGGAACTATGAATTACTTAGATAACAAAGTATCAGACATTAACATTGCCTACATCGGCGGTGGCTCTAGAGGATGGGCTTGGACTTTTATGTCTGACTTATCCATGGAAGAAAGCATTAGTGGTAATATTCGCTTGTATGACATTGATGAAGATGCTGCCAAAGCGAATGAGATTATTGGAAATAACTTAATAAAGAAAGAAACAACTAGGGGAATATGGAATTATACAACTTCTAAAACTTTAGAAGAAGCCTTAACTGGAGCTGATTTTGTTGTAATATCTATATTACCTGGAACATTTACTGAAATGTATTCTGATGTACACGCACCTGAAAAGTATGGTATTTACCAATCTGTAGGTGATACTGCAGGTCCTGGTGGCTTAATACGTTCCTTACGTACAATACCTATGTTTGTAGAAATAGCAAATGCAATTAAAGAATATTCACCAAATGCATGGGTAATCAATTACACCAATCCTATGGCATTATGTGTGAAAACACTTTATGAAGTATTTCCTGAAATCAAAGCATTTGGTTGTTGTCATGAAGTATTTGGAACACAAAAATTACTTGCACTTATGTGTCAAGAAATGCTTGGTTTCCATAAGGTAGATCGTTCTGATATATATGTAAATGTATTAGGTGTTAACCATTTTACTTGGTTTGACAAAGCTTCTTACAAAGGTATTGACTTATTCCCTTATTATAAGAAATTTGTTGATAAATATTATGAAAGTGGTTATGAGGAAAAAGCAGATAACAACTGGATGAACAATTCATTTTCATGCGCAGAGAGAGTAAAATTTGATTTATTTAAAAATTATGGTTACATCGCTGCTGCAGGGGATAGACATTTGGCAGAATTTATGCCTCCAATATATTTAAAAGATCCAGAAACCGTAAAGTCTTGGATGTTTGGACTTACAACTGTAGATTATAGAATAGAAGATCTAAAGAAAAGAATAGATAGAAGTAATAAACTATTAGAAGGTGCTGATGAGCTAGCTACGAAACCATCTGGTGAAGAAGGTATCCTCTTAATTAAAGCATTAGTAGGCTTAACAAGAACTGTTAGTAATGTAAATGTTATTAACAAAGGTCAAACACCTAATGTACCAATTGGAACAGTAGTAGAAACCAATGCATTATTTGAAAGAGATCATATCGCTCCTATCATGTCTGGCAATATTCCAGACAATTTATTAGAACTTATTAATCCTCACGTTAAAAATCAGGAATTAATCTTAAAGGCTGCTTTAACTTTTGATAAAGAACTAGCTTTTAAAGCTTTTATGAATGAACCTCTTGTTACAATATCTAGTGAAGACGGTAGAATCTTGTTTGAAGAGATGTTAAACAATACCAAATCTTACTTACCAAAGGAATGGTTCTAACATATACATATCACAGAGACTTATTATATTAACATCTAATGAGTCTCTAATTTTTCACAATCTATGATAAAAACATTAATTTATGCTCTATCTTTGATTTGATCAAACTTATAACCTTTTTGATATTTTATTATTCTTTCGGTATTTTAGAGGAGATGTCTCCATATATACTTTGAATACTTTTTCAAAATAGGTTATACTTTCGTAACCTACCAATTCTGCAACCTCCGTTATAGGTTTCTCTGTTGTTTCTAGTAATAACTTTGCTTTCTTAATCCTAACTATGTTGATATATTCATTTACTGTAAAACCAGTTACTTCTTTATATATCCTACTTAAATAACTTTTACTAACATAAAAATGCTTGGATATATCATCTAGGGATAATTTATTCTTATAGTTTAAGTTTACATATTCTGCAATTTCATGAACTTTTTTATGCTTTTCTGTTTTTACAGTTTCTACTTGAAAAGTGGTATACTCTCCTTTTTTACAACGCATAATAAATACTAGTAATTCTGTTACTTTAGCCTTTACAATATATTCATACCCAGTTCGCTTTTTTTTCATTTCTTCAATGATATCAAATAACACCTGTTCAATATACTGCTGACCAGTCTCGTTTAGCTCTAATACACCAAAGCAACCTGGAAGCACTGCGGACATATCCATATCCCCTAATACACTAAATAATGCTTTCATAACCTCATCTGATATCTGAACAAGTATTCTGTCATGGAAAAAATTCGAAGCCCCTACTGTTTTATGAATTTGATTTTGATCAACAAACACGATGCTACCTTTTTTTACATGATAAGTCTGCCTATCAATAAAATAGTATCTCTCACCTTCTAGTAAATAATATAGCTCGTATTCTTTATGAAAATGTTTTGTTATCATACTAAAGTCATAGTCACGTTCAATGCGTTCCACCATTATATTTCCCACTGAGTCATAAAACACAATATTTTCCATATGTATCATCACCTTCCTTAAATTGTAAGAGTATAGTTTATCAACTAAAAAAGATATACTAGATCTGCCAGGTTAGCGTGCTGGCCTTAGCTACATTGTTCAATAATCATTTCATCTAATTTTATTATACTCATATCGCCTATAAAGTCTAGTGGATACCCAATCTAATATGATTATTTGAGCAAATATATACTAAACATATGTAAAGTTCTACTAAAGTTTAAGTTTTATGATTTAACACTGTACTTTTATTCTACTATTCGTTATAATATTTGGTAGAATAAATCATGAATAGGAGATTATCATGAAAGATTATCAAATATTTAGCGACTCATCTTGTGATTTACCAAATGAGCTGCTAGCTGCTAATGATATAACATTAGTACCTTTTTATATAACTTTTGATACAGAAAATTATTATAAAGAAAATATAGAAATTACTAACCAGAAGTTTTATGATACGTTAATGAATAAAAAGGTTTTTCCAAAAACTTCTCTTCCTTCCGTAGTTGATTACATGAATCATTTTGAAGTTGCTATTAATGCAGGTAAAGATGTTCTATGTCTTTGTTTAACAGAGAAGTTTAGTGGTTCTTATCAGTCAGCTGTTAATGCTAAATCTTTATTAGAAGAAAAGTATTCAGATGCAAAAATTTATATTGTTGATTCCATACAAGCGACTGCTGGTCAAGGGATTGAATTATTACAATTAGCTTATATGAAACGAGATGGATATTCTATTGAAGAAGCTATTGCTAAAATTGATGAAATTAAAGAAACAGCAAGAATTATGTTTACAGTTGATACACTTGAATATCTTACAAAAGGTGGACGTGTAGGAAAGGCTGCATCTCTAGCAGGAACTATGTTAAACTTAAAACCTATGATCCAGTTAAAAGACAGTGAATTAATTCCTTATTCTAATGTAAGGGGAAGAAAAAAGTCATTGCTTAAGATAATAGCTATGGTAGAAGAATATTTTGTTGAAAACAAAGAGAATTATGATGATTATGACTTCTGCATGGCTAATGCAACAACAATGGATGATACCTTGTATGTAAAAGACCTACTAGAAGAATTAATAGGAAGAAAAATATCCTACCCTATTTTTCAGATTGGTGTGACAATTGGTACCTATACAGGTCCTGGTGCTGTAGGTGTATGTTTTATTAAGAAATACAATAAGTAACATGAATAAATTTCATAAATAGTAGCCTTTAACAATCTAGTTATTGTACTAATAATACAACTGTTTAATCATATACATGTCACTTAGGGGGATTTGTTACATGACACCAAAACAACAGAATTATGAGAATTTAGCTGATACTTTAATCGAAAAATTTAATCAAAGAGGAATTGAAGGTTACTATTGTGAAAACAAAGAAGATGCTCTATTAATGTCAAAACGATTCTTAACTCCAGGATGTAGTGTTTCCTTTGGTGGTTCAGAAACACTTTTTGAAATAGGCTTGATTGATGAATTAGAGTCTTCGGATTACATTTTATACGATAGAAGAACAGCAACAACACCAGAAGAAAAATCTTTAATTTATAGTAAGACTGTAATGGCTGATTATTACTTTATGAGTTCAAATGCCATTACTTTAGATGGACAACTTGTAAATATTGATGGTTCAGGGAATCGCGTAGCTTGTCTTATTACCGGTCCTAAAAATGTAATTGTTATAGCAGGCATGAATAAAATTGTTACTGATGTAAACAATGGTATTGAAAGAATACGTAATATGGCATCACCACCCAATGTAGTAAGGTTAGGACTCAGGACTCCTTGTGCAAAGATAGGGCGATGTGTAAATTGTTTATCCGATGATTGTATCTGTTGTGAAATCGTTATTACAAGAAAATCTAGGACTCCAGGAAGAATTAAAGTAATTCTTGTTGGGGAGGAATTAGGTTTTTAAAGTGATTATGAATGAAAACTGGAGGTTTTATAATGAGTAAAGAAAAATGTAATTCAGAATTAAAAGATGAATCAGGCTTAACCATTAAAATCGATGTTACTAAAATTGTTAAATATGTATGTGTTACTGGAATTGTTATTGTTGCTATCATCTTTGGAACACGTCTTTTGAAAGAGTTCGTTAAGAAAATTGAATTTTAATATCCTTAACTACAAAGGAGCTTACAAAAAAGTAAGCTCCTTTTATTATTTTAGTAAAGTGGATATTTTGATGTTAATGACTTAACCAAATCCATTGCTTTCACTTTATTAACTTCTACATCATCTATTAATATTGCAATAGCCTCTGCTATTACATCCATATCAGCTGTGTTCATTCCTCTTGTTGTTATCGCTGGAGTACCAAGACGAATTCCACTTGTTACAAATGGTGATGCTGGATCATTTGGTACTGTATTCTTATTACATGTAATATTTGCTTCTTCTAATAATCTCTCTGTTTCTTTTCCTGTAACCCCTTTATTTTGTAGATCTACTAACATTAAATGGTTGTCAGTTCCACCAGAAACAATATTAAATCCACGATTAATAAGACCATTGCTTAATGCATTTGCATTGTCAATAATGTTCTTTGCATACACTTTAAAACTTGGGTCCAATGCTTCTTTAAAACATACTGCTTTTGCAGCAATTACATGCATCAATGGTCCACCTTGAATACCTGGGAATATAGCTTTGTTTAATTTATATTCTTCAGCAAACTCAGCACTTGATAAAATCATACCACCTCTTGGTCCTCTAAGTGTCTTATGAGTTGTAGTTGTAGTAACATGAGCATATGGAATTGGACTTTCATGTAAGCCTGCTGCTACAAGACCTGCAATATGAGCCATATCCACCATTAAAAATGCTCCCACTTCATCTGCTATTTCTCTAAATTTCTTAAAATCTATCTTTCTTGCATAGGCGCTTGCACCAGCTATTATAAGCTTTGGTTTGGTTTCCTTGGCAACGTTTCTTACTTCGTCATAATCAATGAAGCCTTCTTCATTAACTCCATAAGCTACAATATTATAATAACTCCCTGACATATTAACTGGACTTCCATGTGTTAAATGTCCACCATGGGCTAAGTTCATCCCCATTACTGTTTCACCTGGTTTTACTAAAGAAAAATATACAGCCATATTGGCTTGTGCACCAGAATGTGGTTGAACATTGGCATATGTACAACCAAATAACTCTTTTGCTCTCTCTATTGCTAAATTCTCTGCAATATCTACATACTCACAACCGCCATAATATCTTTTTCCTGGATAACCCTCAGCATATTTATTAGTAAGAGGACTTCCCATGGCAGCCATAACTGCTTTACTTACAAAGTTCTCTGAAGCGATTAATTCAATATGGTCATTTTGCCTTCCAATCTCCATGTGAATAGACTGTGCTAATTCTGGATCATAGTTCTTGATATCTTCAAATGAATACATGTTACTACCTCCGTTGATATTTTAGAAGAATTATAACACATTAATGTGTAAAATTAAAGTTATAATTCCACCTACCTATTAATTAATTGCGAAACTCTTAATTTGTATGAGTTTCATATGCACTTTATACCAATTCCTCCGCTACAACGCTCCTTCCGCTTAACTTCCGCTTCGGAATTGTATAAATCACATATGAAATATTGACAATTTTGACGTTTCGCAATTACTTAATTATTAGATAAACTAATATCATTTAACAAAATGAAAACTATAAATATTTCTTGCACGATTTCCAATAATTAATCTATCTCCATTCGTGGTATATTGAAATTGGTATACATCACCAATAGTATAATCCTCTATCATACTATTTCTAAGGATGCCAAAATATTGTATCTCCTCTTTATCCATGGTTAATAAAACAATACTATTTAACCGATCTCTTCCATAGTAGTCATTATTAGAATTATAAAATACCATATGCAATTTATTATCCTTAAATAACATATCTTGCGGTTCCGTATAATAATGTTCATTTATTTCTTTCGCTAATTTTGTGTAGTATTCATTTTCAAATACATTCTTAATCTCATTGGTATCTGTAATATTATATGCTGCACCTACCGCCTTTAATGTATCCCTAGAATCTGTTTCTTCTTTCCTGTCGTATACATAATTTGCTAAGAGGTAATCTCCCTGGGTTATTAAGTTAAATTGATTGATTATCATATTAGCTGGAATGCTTCCAACCTTTTCTTTTTTTACTAATACATTGTTCTTAACATCATACAAATGAATGTAGATATTCTGCTCCTCTAAAGTTGCTAATGCTAGAAACTTTTCTTCCTTCACGCTAGTTAATCCTAACACAGTTGTGGTTCCACCATTCGCCAGATGAATTGGATATATCATTTCAATATCGTCAAATGACAATCTTTCTTTGTCTTCAATTGCTAAGATTCCAGAAGTAATTGTATACTCTATATTATCCTCACTACTTTTTTCATAATATATTTGATTCAAGAAATTAGTAATGGTTAAATACATTTTTCCATCTATCAGTACACTAGGGGGACGAGCATCTATATAGGGCACGTTAATAGGTTCACTAGAATATGAATTGTATTCCTTCTTAATATGAAGAACGGCATCCTCTGGCATTTTAATCTTATATATATTATTTTCACCTAATAATCCTTTTGACGATGACTTATCAAAAGATACAAATAAATTTATTGGCATATATTCATACTTATCTGCCAATGAAATTGTTATTTCACCTACATCACCTTCTATTTGACCAAAATATTCTTCTCTATAAAGTCCCATGTCTGTACCTAAATGTACACTTGGCGCAAAATTGTTACTATAATTATTATAATAGAATGTTTTAAAAGTAGCTGACATTTGTATGTTATTTTCAATTTGATAATTAATATCCCAACCAATATCATTATTATCTTGATATTTTACTTCTATATTAACTCCACTAACTGCATTTACATCTCCAATGATTGTCTCTTCATTAGCTATAACATCATTTCTCATTCCATATATAGTACTGCTTCCATAGATTAGAAAAATAAGAAAACCAATTGCCAGTATAATACATACCGATATTTTACCTCTCATGTAAGCCACCTCCCTTACTTTTCATTCTTCATTAAAGCTTCCATAACACGATTTGCTTTATAACTATAGCTATTTTTTAAATACTCCATTAAATCCATGTTCTTTTCTTCCAATTCTATAGTTGTTATATCGCCAATTAATGAACCTTTGTGTAATAAAACCGCGCGGCCAATAAAGTTCTTTATCTCTTCAATCAAATGTGTTGATAGTACTAAACATTCTTCTTCATCAAGAATCCCAAGTAATACTTTATAGAAGTCTTCACGGTTGAATATATCATTACCTGCAAAAGGTTCATCCATAAATATATAATCCGCTCCTTGAGATAATGCTAGAATTACTTCAAATTGATTTTTTTGACCGGTTGAAAAATTACGTAATTTTACTTTACTTGACAATTCAAAAAATTCAAGGAGTGAATCAAATCGTTTTTCTTTAAATCTTGGAAACTGACTTTGATAAAATATTTTGTGCTCTTTTGCATTTAACCCACCAAAGAAAGAATGTTCACTAGTGGCAAATGCTAATCGTTCTATATTACTTGGTCCAATTTTTTCACCATCCAAAAGAATTTCACCTGCATTTAACTGTATAAATCCTAATATAGATTTCATAAGTGTAGTTTTACCTGCACCATTCTCACCTAATAATCCAACAATCTCTCCTCGGTTAAACTCCAACGAAACATGTTTTAGTGCCGCTTTGCCTCCACCATATATTTTTACTACATCATCTATTTTAATCATATCTCTTCCTCCTCTTATATAATTTGCTTTTTATATATATAATAAATGCCCATACCTAATGTAATTACAGTCGCAAGTGGTACTATAACTACGCTAGATACACTTTCATATGCCATAGAATAAATTCCATAGAATGAAATCATTAATCCTAAAATTGCTAATATACATTGTTTTTTACTTCTCTCTGCTAGCACTGCAAGCATAGTTATTCCAGGTATTAAAAGTGACATACTTATGATTGGTATTAAAAACCAGGGTTTTAGAAATGGATAAATCAAAAAGATATCCTGGTTACTCCACATGGACATCCATAAGGAGGGAGGTTGACTCTTACTTGGAACAAAAAGTACATATAACATATAAAAACTAAGTAGTAATAATAATTGCCATATCCAAATGAGAAGTAAACCTATTACAGAATCTTTCATCTGCATAATATAAAGTTTTAATCTTGCACCTTTTCCTGGTAACCTTAACATGGTGTATATACTTTTTTCACCCATATAGTATTGATAAAAAGAGATAGCAGGTAATATAGTAAGTAAAATAATAACCACCCAAAATAATATAAATATCCCTGATCCTGCAATTAATTCACCAACATTCAAAGCCATCTTATCTGAAAGTACCCTTTTATTTGCCCCCCTTCTATATTCATAGAGATTTGAAATCATGTTTGATAATATAATTCCAAAATAAAAGCATTCTAAAAGAGTAAACCCTAGTATAATTTTAATAACCGATTTTTTTGATTTTATTATCGCTATTGGATTCATCTATTCACCTCCTAGTCGCTCTTTCATGCTTATAAAATTCATATACATCCATACCATTGTCATAAATATTAATAATGTATTCAGAATAAACCCACCTATGGAAAGTTGAGTATAGAATATCAAATAGAAAAACAAACTGAAAATAATGGCTCCTACTTTCTTCTTGCGAAATGTAATGCACATGTTAAAATAAGTAGCTACAACAGACAAGTGTAAAAGTAATACACCATTATATATTATTCTTATGGGATCGGTAATTGGAAATGTAAAACGTAGAAAATCCCATCTTACAAATGCCAAAAATAGTCCTTGACTCATCACTGCTTCTTTTGGTACAAAATATAAGTACATCTCATAACCTAAAAAAATGTATAAAAACTGTACTCCTAATAGAATTATAAAAATACATAGAGCATGAACAGCTGTTGTGATAAACCAAGAGTGGATAGTTATTGGTAGTCTGGTATAAGTATATTCTGTCATTGCTACACTTTTTTGACGAAACGCAACACTTACTAATAATAGTAATGTAATTAGTAATGCAATAATAAATATGTTTTTCCAGTGACTTCTTGCAAGAAATTCCTCAAATCGAAAAGACCAGAAATCTCCTGTTTCTTTTAGGATACCAGTGTTATAATCATATACTTTTCTTAAAAATGTTGCGTTTGATAGGTTGGTGTATAAAAAATATCCTTCACTAATCCCAAGTAGTGCTAAAACCATTAAAAATAATTTCTTTGTATAATTCCATTGCAAATTAATTAATGAAATATATCTGCTATAACTCTTCAATATCATCATCCCCCTTAACATCTTTGTTCCATAATTCTTCCACTATGCTTTTGGCATGTGTTAATGTTATTCCCATTCCCTTTACTGCTTCAATATAGTTCATTGTTTCATGAAATATTAGTTCATCTTTTATCTTTAATCCTTGATTTTCATTAAAAGATATAATACTTTTTGAACCTGCATAGGAAATCAATAAGTCTTCCTCTTCTAGTTGCTTATAAGCTTTTTGTACTGTATTTGGATTCACCGAAAGCATGGTGGATAGCATTCTTCTTGAAGGCATCTCGTCTCCATGTTCTATTTTCCCTGATACAATTCCCATTTTAATAAAACGTACTATCTGTATATAAATAGGACTTAATTTATTTAATTCTAATTTTGTAAAGTCAATGTTCACAAATTTTACACCTCCAATTCATCTTTATGATAACCTCTTATTATTATTTATTATACTACTTTACCACAAACTGTACTATGCATATAATACACTTTTAACTGTATTATATGCATAGTACAGTTAAAAGTCAACAATATTAGTAATTTATTACAATCATAATATTAATAATTTATTACAATCATAATATGAATAATTTATTACAATTATAACGATAATAAAAAGGCTCACTACTTAACAATTAAAGTAATGAGCCTACTGCTTTTTAATTCAAATTACTATACCCCATTAAATGCATATCCACTGCTCTTGCTACTTCTCTCCCTTCTCTAATAGCCCAAACAACCAACGACTGTCCTCTATGCATATCACCAGTTACAAAAACATTAGGTACATTTGTCTCATAAGACTCTGAATCTGTTTTAACATTAGTTCTTTCATTTAATTCTACACCAAATGCTTTCGCCACATAATTCTCAGTACCTAGAAATCCTGCTGCAATAAAGGCATACTGTGTATCAACTTCATATTCACTACCAGGAATTTCATCCATCTGATATCTTTTTAATTCTTCATGAAACTTACTTTCTAATTTCACTATTTTAACCTTAGCCAGGTTTCCATTCTTATCTAATACGAATTCTTTTACCGTAGTGCTATATACTCTTGGATCTTTTCCATATACCACAATGGCTTCTTCTTGACCATAATCAACTTTAAGCACCTTAGGCCACTGTGGCCAAGGATTATCCTCTGTTCTAGTAAGTGGTGGCATAGGCATCATTTCAAGTTGAAGTACCGATTTGGCCCCTTGTCTTATTGCCGTTCCAACACAGTCATTTCCCGTATCTCCACCGCCAATAACAAGAACATTTTTATCCTTTACATCAATACAAGCCTTATCTGCAAATGAAGAATCTAATAAGCTTTTAGTAACACCTTTTAGATAATCCACTGCAAAATAGATTCCCTTACCATCTCTCCCAGGAACTTTTATGTCTCTAGGATTTGATGCCCCGCAAGCTAATATAATTCCATCGAATTCTTTCTTTAATTTATTTACATGATAGTTCCTACCTACATCAACACTAGTTACAAAAACAACCCCTTCTTCCTTCATAAGGCTAATTCTTCGTTCAATAATAGATTTATCTAACTTCATATTGGGAATTCCATACATCATTAAACCGCCAATTCTATCTGAGCGTTCAAACACCGTTACCAAATGTCCACGTTTATTTAAACTATCTGCAGCTGCAAGTCCTGCAGGTCCTGATCCAATTATTGCAACTTTTTTACCTGTTCTTACTTTCGGTGGATGTGCCTTTATTATTCCTTCCTTAAATCCATTTTCAATAATTGAAAGCTCATTTTCTTTTATGGCTACTGGAGTAGTTGCCACATTACAGGTACAAGCTATTTCACAAGGTGCTGGGCAAACTCTGCCTGTAAACTCTGGAAAATTATTTGTCTTTAATAATCGCTGCAATGCTTCACTAGAATTTCCTGCATAAATAGAGTCATTCCATTCAGGAATTAAATTATTAATCGGACAACCAGATGTCATTCCACCTAGCATGATACCAGATTGGCAGAATGGTACTCCACAATCCATACATCTTGCACCTTGTATTTTTCGTTCTTCTTTTGGTAAAGGGATATGAAATTCGTTAAAATTCTTTATTCTATCTATCGGCTTAATAGAGCTACTTGTTTTTCTATCATAATCCATAAATCCAGTTGGTTTTCCCATAATTTCTCCTCACTTCTGCGTTGCTTTTAGCGCATATTAAGTTGTGGATGCAGCGCAGACACAAACTTGTTGAGTGAACGATTTGAAAAATCTTTCACTTTCTCCTCCTAGCCTTTCGTATTAGCAAAAAATGCTTCTATCTGCGCTTGCTCACTACTAAGCCCTTTTTCTTCCATTTGAATTATTGTTAGTAGCATACGTCTATAATCATGAGGAATCACTTTTTTAAATTTAGGTAAATAATCCATAAAATTATCTAAGATATATTTTGCTTTTTTAGATCCAGTCGCTTTCACATGTTCTATTATCATATTCTTAAGTTCAAGAACGTCATATTTTTCTGTAACACCATCCATAGATACTAACTCTTTATTGATTTTCATATATAAATCAGAATCTTCATCAAGTACGTAAGCGATTCCACCACTCATACCTGCGGCAAAGTTTTTGCCAGTTTTTCCAAGGATTAC
>JAEWHU010000282.1 GCA_023387635.1 Bacillota bacterium | reverse complement strand
ACTGAATTGAAAATTTAAATTCCACCCTGTATCTTAGCTATAGTAGAAATTAATATTACAATCTAACGGGTAGATGTTACTTTTGCAAATTTAATGTTATTCTTATAATGTAATGCTGGTATATCAAAGGAGGATACTATCATGAATAAGAATAAACATTTATCTATCGAAGAACGCTCCATTATTAAATCAATGCTTGACTCTTCTGACTCTTTTAAAGCTATTGCCAGAAGATTAGAACGTGACTGCACTACCATTTCCAAAGAAGTTCGTAATCACCTTGTATTTCAGAAATCAGGGTATTGGGGACATGCATTTAACGATTGTTGCAATCGCCGCAATTGTTCTGTTTCCAACCTTTGTTCTTCACCTAATTGTAAAAACAAACGTTGCTCTACTTGTTCTAAATGTCATTTATATTGTCGTGACTATTACAAGGAGTATTGTTCCAAACTTAGCAATCCCCCATACGTATGCAACGGGTGTAAAAAACGTAACTCTTGCACCTTGGAAAAGCATATTTATTCCGCTCCTGCAGCACAAAAGGAATACGAACTGATCAAATCAGAATCTCGCAGTGGTATTTGTATCTCAGAGGATGAAGCACTTGCTTTAGATCATTTCATTTCCCCTCTTATTTTAAAAGGACAATCCATACATCACATCTGTGCTACTAACAAATCTTCGGTCATGTTCTCAGAAAAAACTATCTACAACTATGTTGAAGCTGGTTTATTCTCTGCTAGAAATATTGATCTTCCAAGAAAAGTTTTTTATAAACAGAGAAAAACCAAACATGATTCTTACAAAGTGGATCGGTCCTGTCGCATCGGTCGTACATATGAAGATTTTCTTCAGTTTCTAGAAGGAGTTCCAGACTGCCCGATTGTACAGATAGATTCTGTAGAAGGTAAAAAAGGTGGCAAAGTGCTACTTACAATTCATTTTGTTAAAGCAGAATTTATGCTTGCATATATCCGTGATAGGAATACGGCCGCTTCTGTATTTGAAATATTTGAAAGACTTTATTGGGAATTAAGACCGGATCGTTTTATGAATTTATTTCCGGTCCTTCTTGGTGATAATGGAAGCGAATTCTCCGATCCACACTCTATAGAAATGGACGCCGAAAATAATCAAAGAACACGAGTATTCTATTGCGATCCATCCTCTCCTTACCAAAAAGGGGCTGCTGAGAATAATCACGAATTCATTCGGAGGATCCTTCCAAAAGGTACTTCCTTTGATGACCTCACGCAAGAGAAAGTAAATCTAATGATGAATCATATCAATTCCTATCATAGGGCAAACCTTGGAAATAATAGTCCTTATGAGGTGTTCCGTCTTTTCTATGGAGCGGATGTTCTAGACGTTTTAGGCGCAACCCTCATTCCCCCAAATGACATCACGCTGCGCCCAACACTTTTAAAATAAAACTATTAAAGAAAACCAGCATTACACCATTTTTGATTAAATAAGCACTGATTACAGGGTGGAAGTTACTATTTCAAAAAAATGATAATTTTGCACCCACGGTACTCTATGCCCAAAAATCAGGTAAAAACGCTTGATTCCTCTCTATAATACCATAAAAATACCATGGATAAAGCCTTTTTATATAAAAAAATCTATCTCTGGTGGAATTTAGCCTTACAAGGTGGAATTTACTTTTTCAATTGACCGTTTTATCATGGTAGCTTAAATGTATTTGAAAGTTCTAAAAATGAATACTTATAGAATTTAGTCTTTCAAAAAAATTGAATTTACCTTTACAAATGAGTCAATGCTTTATTTATGATTTTTGCCTAAGAAAGGATAAATATTATGTATCAAGAGGATAAATTTCAAAAGCATTTGACATTACAAGATCGCTATGACATTGAAGAAAGTTTGAATCATGGAGATACCATTACTATTATTGCAAAGCGATTGGGTAAAGACTTATCAACCATTTCAAAAGAGATTAAAAAGCACCGTATTGGAGATGAAGGATATAGTATAAATCGAAATGATTGTATGCATCGATTATACTGTCAAAAGAAAGAACTATGTATGAACTGCCAGAAGGTTAAGAGATGTAGTGTTTGTAGAAGTTATGACTGCAGATCATTATGTACTGATTATCGAACGGAATTATGTAAAAATACGATACGAGCACCTCATGTATGCAATGGATGTCATTTAATTTATGAATGCAGAAAACCACATTTTTTCTATCGTGCAAATGTAGCATATGACACCTATAAGGCATTACTGAAAGACACTCGGGAGGGAATCAGTTTATCAAGGGAAGAACTGTACGAATTAGATTCCTTAATTACCCCTCTCTTAAAGCAGGGGCAGTCAATCGCTCATATTTATGCCGTTCATAAGGAGGAAATCCATTGTTCCATGAAGTCGATCTATAACTACATCGATCAGGGAATTTTTACTGCTCGAAATATCGATTTGCCTAAAAAAGTGAAATATAAAGTAAGAAAGAAGCGACGTGAAGAATCTTTGACGGATTATGTTTATCGAATAAATCGTACGTATAAGGATTTTCAAACGTATATGGAAGAGTTCCCAGAAACAAATGTCGTAGAACTTGATACGGTTCATGGAAGTAATAAGGCTGGAAAGGTAATCTTGACGTTCCTATTTCGAAATTGCAATCTTATGTTGATTATACTAATGGACGAATGTAGGCAAGATTGTGTAAAGCAAGCATTTGATTATCTAAGTAATAACCTGGGATTAGAAACATTTAAGCAGTTGTTCCCAGTGATTCTTACTGATAATGGATCAGAGTTCAAGTGTGCAAATGAACTAGAGGTAGATCAAGAAGGAAATAAAAGATGTAACGTATTTTATTGTGATCCACTAGCTAGTTGGCAGAAAGCAAAGCTTGAAAAGAATCATGAATTTATACGCAAAGTATTACCCAAAGGCGTTCCACTGACGGATTATACTCAAGAGGATATGAATTTATTAATGAATCATATCAATAGTACAACAAGAGCTAGTCTCAATGGAAGAACACCATATGAACTAGCTCAATTGTTACTTCATCATGATTTAATTAGGGTTATGAATTTAAAATTAATACCAGCAGATGACATCCTATTGAAACCATTATTATTAAAAAAATAGGATAAGTAAAAGAGCAGGCAGAAATCATTTCATATAGAAAACGGAAATTCAACATATGGAATTTACTTTTGCACAAAGAAAACCATATGTCTAGTTTTTGTGTGTCAAAAACAGATGAAATGTACCATTTATGACTATAGTGTTACCAAAAATGAGCAGAATAAACATTGAAAAAGCCAGTAGATATCAGCATAAGCGAGGTTAGTATTACATTATTAGGAAAGAACATTTAGTGGAATTTCGGTTTTCATTCAAGGTTTTATCATGGTATTTTTATCCACTCGCATTGCTGCACGCGCAATTATTTTTACTATATATAATACCATAAAACAAAAATGTCTATCTTCACCATCTTCTTTCCCCTCTTTAATCCAACCTTGTTTTATTATTAAACTCCTCATGCCTCTCTTACTTCTCTTCAATGCTTCATAATACCCTCAACATTCTCCTTATTACATCTCGTTCACTAACATAACAAATGCGGCTTAACGCCTCATCTCTTTATAGCATCTTCTTACAATACTACAAAAGGACAAAATCTTAAGCCGCATCTATTACATATAAGTATATAAAATCTTATCAATATCTATGTACCTTCTATTCATTGGTAACTCAGACTTAGCACATAAAGACTTCATATAATGCAAATTTTGAGTTGAGGAGCTATTATTTTTGTACCAAGTGAACTGCAAATCCACCAATCTCATTGTGTAAATATACTGCTTTTAACTTATTTTTTTCATCGTACTTAGCAGTAGTCATATCAAATAAATGCCCTTTTCTCTCTAAATGGTACATTGCACGATCTATGTAATTTGTCTCTATAGCTATATGACCATGCTTTCCTAGATAAGGTTGTTTCATAACTTCAATACCCGCTCCAGCAAAGATCGAACTGTTTCCAACCTTCTTTTCAAAACCAAATATATGGCTAAAGCTATTTGCTGTATTATCTGCTGCTTCATCATTTTCCTCATTGATTCCTATATGCTTTACGTTAAATCCCAGCATATGTGATACTGCATCTTCTGTTAACTTTTTAATAGCTTCAAAATCCCCCGCTTTAATCAAGGAATCCTCAACCATAAAACTTCCACCACAAGCAATGATCTTAGGAAAATCTAGATACGAAGTTAAGTTCGAAGCATTAATTCCCCCTGTAGGCATAAACATCATATTTACATATGGTGCCGCCATTGCCTTTATCATCTTTAGACCACCTGCTGCTTCTGCCGGAAAAAACTTAACCACTTCAAGACCTAATTCTATCGCTTGTTCTATATCACTTGGATTAGAACAACCAGGAGCAATTGGAACCCCCTTTTTTAAGCAGTACTTTACAATACTAGGGTTTAAGCCTGGGCTAACAATAAATTTTGCACCTGCTTCCAACGCTTCCTCTACTTGTTCTGTAGTTAACACTGTTCCTGCACCTACTAACATATCTGGGAACTCTGTTGTTATTAATCTAATTGACTCTTTTGCTGCTGATGTACGAAATGTAACCTCAGCGCAAGGTAACCCTCCCTCATATAGTGCTTTTGCCAGTGGTATAGCATCTTTGGGATCGTCCAGCTTTATAACTGGCACAATTCCCATCTTTTGAATTTCTCTTAATACCTGATTCATTACCTTCCCCCTTGTAAGAAATGTTGATTGGCATCAATATATTATGTTAAAACCTTAGATTGTAATCTATAAGGTAAACACTCGTTATTCTTATGCTATATCTTA
>JAEWHU010000275.1 GCA_023387635.1 Bacillota bacterium | reverse complement strand
CCAAAAATTGTACCAAAGGATCTATCCACATTGGATACATTAATATTGATTGCTTTAGGCTGTTTTGTTAACAATGCAGTTTTAAATTGCTTTAATAAAACACTTTCATCAAGGGTGTTTTCTAATTCAAAATTATATAAATGATTTTTATCAAATTTAGTTTCCTTAGAATCAGCAAATGGATTATTTATAATTGGGGATAAATCAATCTTACTTGCCCTACTATCTTTACTAATATCTTTAGCCTTAAGTAAATCTGTACGACCTACTAATTCATCTATTGTTCTAATACCTAATTTAGCCATATATTCTCGTAGTTCCATAGCAATAAACCTCATAAAGTTTATAACATACTCTGGCTTTCCCTTAAAGTTCTTTCTAAGGTCAGGATTTTGAGTGGCTACTCCCACAGGACAAGTATCAAGATTACATACTCTCATCATAACACACCCCATAGTTACTAGTGGTGCAGTTGCAAATCCAAACTCTTCGGCTCCTAGTAGGGCAGCAATTGCAACATCCCTACCTGTCATTAATTTACCGTCAGTTTCTACTACTACTTTATTACGTAGTCCATTCATAACAAGGGTTTGATGGGTTTCAGCTAAACCAAGTTCCCATGGCAATCCTGCATTATATATTGAACTTCTAGGCGCTGCACCAGTTCCACCATCATAACCAGATATTAAAATCACACCTGCTCCAGCTTTTGCAACACCAGCTGCAACAGTACCAACACCAGCTTCTGATACTAATTTCACAGATATTCTAGCATCCCTATTAGAATTTTTAAGGTCATAGATTAATTGAGCTAAATCCTCTATGGAATAAATATCATGATGAGGTGGTGGCGAGATAAGCCCTACTCCTGGCGTTGAATGTCTAGTTTTTGCAATCCATGGGTATACTTTTTCTGCTGGAAGTTGCCCCCCTTCCCCAGGTTTTGCTCCCTGTGCCATCTTTATTTGAAGTTCTTTGGCACTCACTAAATACTTAGAGGTAACACCAAATCTACCAGAGGCAACTTGCTTAATGGCTGAACATTTATTTATACCATCACTTCCTACTTTAAGCCTATCTAAACTCTCCCCACCTTCACCACTATTGGACTTACCACCAAGTCTGTTCATAGCAATTGCAAGTGTTTCATGTGCTTCTTTTGATATAGAACCATAGGACATTGCACCAGTTTTAAACCTTTTTACAATGAACTCTATACTTTCAACTTCTTCAAGTGGTATTCCTTCTTGTGGATAGTTAAAATCTAGTAATCCCCTAATATTAATACTTTCTTCATCTTCATCAATAGAATGAGTGTATTCTTTAAAGATAGAGTAATCTCCCATCCTAGTAGAGTGTTGTAATAAATGTATGGTCTTTGGATTATATAGATGTTCTTCTTTTCCACTTCTGATTTTATGATTACCACTATTATCTAAATTCAAATCTATATTTAGTCCAAGTGGATCAAATGCTTTTGAATGAAGTGTATCCACTTGCTCTTCAATGTCTTTTAATGATATTCCACCAATACGACTAACTGTATCTGTAAAATACTTATCAATCACCTCTTTATGGATACCAATTGCTTCAAATATCTTAGAACCTTGATATGACTGAATGGTTGAAATACCCATTTTAGAAGCTATTTTAACGATTCCTTTTAAGACTGCTTTATTATAATCATCCACTGCAGCATAGAAATCTTTATCTAACATATTACTCCCTATTAACTCTTTAATGGTATCAATCGCTAAGTATGGATTAACAGCACATGCCCCATATCCTAATAAACAAGCAAAATGATGTACTTCTCTTGGTTCACCACTTTCTAATATCATTGCTACTGCTGTACGCTTTTTAGTTCTAACTAGATGTTGTTGCATAGCAGATACTGCAAGTAATGATGGAATAGCCACGTGATTTTCATCAACACCACGGTCAGATAAAATTAAAATGTTAGCTCCTTCCTTATAAGCTCTGTCTGCTTCTACAAATATCTTTCCTAGGGCTTTATCTAGGGAAGTGTTTTTATAATATGTAATTGGAATGGTTTCAACTTTAAATCCATCCTTCTTCATGGTTTTAATTTTAAGTAAATCTGTACTAGTTAAGATTGGATTATTGATTTTTAATACATTACAATTATCCGCCCTCTCTTCTAATAAATTACCATCTTCACCAAGATAAACTGATGTTGAAGTTACAATTTCTTCGCGAATAGCGTCAATTGGTGGATTGGTTACCTGAGCAAATAGTTGTCTAAAATAGCTAAACAAAGGTGGATAGTTTTTCGATAGTATTGGCAAAGGATTATCTGCACCCATTGCTGAAACTGGTTCTGCACCAATTTTAGCCATTGGTAAGATAGTAGTTTTTACATCTTCATAGGTATAACCAAAAGCCTTTTGAAGTTTTTTTCTTTCTTCATTATCATATTCTAGTACCTTTTTATTTGGTATGTGAAGGCTCTTTAGCTCAATTAGATTAGAATCTAGCCACTCCCCATAAGGACTTCTTCCTGCATATGTATTTTTTAAATCTTCATCGTCAATTAACTCACCTTTTACTGTATCTACTAATAGCATCTTACCTGGACGAAGTCTCTCTTTCTTAACAATTCTTTCTGGCTTAATGTCAAGAACTCCTACTTCAGAGGATAAAATAAGATGGTCATCATCTGTTATATAGTAACGTGAAGGTCTTAAACCGTTACGGTCAAGTACAGCTCCCATTATATCACCATCACTAAATAAGATTGATGCAGGTCCATCCCAAGGCTCCATCATCGTAGCATAATACCTATAAAAATCTTTCTTCTTAGAACTAATACTATTATCTTTGCTCCAAGGTTCTGGAATGGTAATCATTACTGCTAGTGGTAACTCCATTCCACTCATAATTAAGAATTCTAGGGTATTATCAAGCATGGCTGAATCAGAGCCCTCCCGGTTTACAACCGGTAATACTTTATGGAATTCTCCTTTTAAATACTTTGATTCCATGGTTTCTTCACGTGCGATCATCTTATCTACGTTACCGCGAATAGTATTAATTTCACCATTGTGTACGATCAATCTATTAGGATGTGCCCTATGCCAACTTGGATTAGTATTAGTACTAAATCTTGAATGAACAATTGCAATTGCAGATTCATAATCTTCATCATGCAAATCTTCAAAGAATAATCGAAGTTGCTTCACTAGAAACATCCCTTTATAAACAATCGTTCTACTTGATAAAGATACCACATAGGTATTGTCATTACTTTGTTCAAACACTCTTCTAACAATATATAATTTTCTATCAAATGAAAGACCTTTTTCTAAAGTGGATGGTCTTTTAATGAAACACTGCATAATGTACGGCATACATTCTATGGCTTTTTCCCCCAGAATTCCCTTATCAATTGGAACTTCCCTCCATCCAAGAAATTCTAAACCTTCTTTTTTAACTATTATCTCAAACATCTTTTTGGCTTGATTTCTTTTTAATTCATCTGTTGGAAAAAAGAACATTCCAACGCCATAATCTCTTTCCCCTTCTAATGAAATGCCTAAAGGTTTTGCTACTTTAGTAAAAAACTTATGTGATATCTGAAGTAAGATGCCAACACCATCACCAGTCTTCCCCTCTGCATCTTTGCCAGCTCTATGCTCAAGATTTTCAACTATTTTTAGAGCATCCAAAGCAGTTTTATGAGTCTTAACGCCTTTAATATTGACTACTGCTCCAATCCCACAATTATCGTGTTCAAATCTAGGATCATATAAGCCTATAGGGATACGTTTACCTTCTTCTACATTAAGTTTGTTCATTTAAACGCCTCTTTCCTTTATTTGATAGAATACACCTATAATATCTTTGTAACATCTTACTATTATTTTATTACGCCCTAATTCATTTTCAGTACATAATCATTAAGGTTATCTTATTGATTGGAGCGTTATTTAAAAACTATTCTGCTCTTTAAATTAATGCAAAAAAGGCGTTCTTAAGAAATAAAATCTTAAGAACGCCTTTGTCTGATTCGATTATAATATATATTATTAATGAGTGCAACATTATTTTTACACTTTCTAGAAATTGTACGCAATTTTTTTCTAGAAGGCCCATTAGCTGTCTTGTTACTATAATTTAGGTCCATAAAACTGCATTATCTTTAATGTTTTGTTCCCTTTATTAATAAATTCAATATTAACAGTTGATGCAGGAATAAAGAACTGATCCCCTTTTTTAATCTCCTGACTCACTCCGTTAGATATCATTTCACCTTCGCCCTCTAATATGTACAGACCAGAAAATACTTTATCTAGGTTAAGAATTACTTTGGAACTAACCTCTATCTGGTCCATTTTGAAATATTCAGTGCTATCATATCCAATTAAAGAAGTATTCGTTCCACCTTCTTGTACGTCAATAATATTACTAGAAATAAACCATTTCTTCCTTACTTCCTCTTCTGTATAAGTATCATAATTAAAGCAATCAAGCATTTTTTCAAAACCTAATCCCTGATGACACATAGAATCGTCAATCCTAAAACCTGATGGTGTTGTTTTCTCTACTCGGATAGTATAATCCGTAGGTTCTTGGATTTCTACTAAGAAACATCCACTACCAATTGCATGGGGTGTTCCTCCTTCTATCAGAATAACTTCCCCTTTTTGAACTTCAAATTTATTTAATGCATTTAACATGCCCGTAATATTTTGTTCCTCGAACAATTTCTTCCACTGTTCTTTGGTAACGCCTTTCTTAAAGCCTAGATAAATACATGGAACATTACCATCAATATCACGTCCCCCTAATATATACCAACACTCTGTCTTACCATAGGCTGACTGAAATAAATCCTTTGCTATTTTTTTATCTGGATGTACTTGAACAGTCAGACGCTCTGCAGCATCAATTATTTTGACTAGCACTCCCATTTGATTATCATATTTTAATGCATGCTGCTCTCCTAAATAAGCTGCTGGATTCGATTCAATAATGCTCTTTAAGGATAATGCCCCATCATTCGCTAGAATGCTAAGACCCTCATCTTTTATATGTTCTCTGCCAGTATTTCTTGCAGATACAACAGACATAATCCATTCTTCCGGGAAATGAGCATCCCTTCCTTCCTTTATTCCATGCAACTGATCTAATAATTTTCCTCCAAGGTAAGTTCTCCAAGCCCTTGCATTATTTAACTTAATGGGTAAATAGTCCTTAATCATATCTGTCTCCTTCTTACATTACTAGGTATACTAGAAAATCAGAAAAAGAATGATAAAAGATATCAATTTATATATTTATTATTGAGGTATGCTTTTTATTGATTGTAGATAATCGCCTTCCCAGAATAGATTTGCTTTGTGTGATGCGTTTTCATATTCTTGGAAAAGATAAGGAAATTTTTTCACAATTTTCCCCTCTTCTCGCTCTGATTTACATATATGCAAATGAAAAATACTCTGCATCATCTCGGTATCCCTCGCCTGGAACGCAGTAATCAGCCCTTCATGTTGTTTTATTATTTCAGTTAATTTTTTATTATCATCTAAACTCAGTAAACGAATACGTCTATAATGCCCAGAAACACTTTGTAACGTTTGATGGGAGAACAGTCTCTTTGTTACTGAGTAAAATATTTCATGAAACCTATCATCAAGCAATAAAAAGTTTCTTATATCAACATTCTTCATTTCCAGTAATTCGTATTCTTGTCGTAAAACCTCTTGTAACAATATGATGTCTGTAGGAGTATGACAGGCCATGAACAGTTTCATAACTGCCTCTTCCACCGATAATCGCATAAAACGTTCTTCATTTACTCTATTTAAATCAATCAAAGAAATCATAGTTCCACGTTGTGGTAATAATGTAACAAGGCCTTCCTGATCCAGCCTTAGAAGCGTATCTCTAGCAGGGGATCGTCCTATTTTAAAATGTTCACAAATGTCACGTATACTTAAAAGCGCACCTGGCTCTAAATACATTTCAATAATTGCCCTTCGAAGTACAGGATATAAATCCTCCATATTAGAAACTTCTACCTGCAAGGATGTCAGAATTTGTCCATCTAACATATTTACTCTCCCCTCGTCTGCTATTAATAGTCTATCTGATTCATTCTACACATTTGGAACTAGAAAATCAAGTGAAATTTGGTTCACCTTGTATAATATATATTTTTCAAAGATACAAGGTGAATAATTAAGTTTAAGCATCACTTTTGAAAAATGAATTGCCCCAATTTCACTAGCTCCGTTAAGACCTCTTTGATATGTTATAAGTCCAACAAATTTTCTTTTTATCATCTTACTTCTTGTATATATACCGGGAGTGCAATCTTCCAGTGCATGAAATATTTCATGATACAATGCACTATTTATTAAATCCTCTACCGAAGTCAGTTCATTTAATTTATATTTAACAATGAATTGTTGCACCATTGTTAAAACCGTATCATTAATAACAATTCTGCGATTATTTGGTTCATAAAGAGCTAGGTATAAAAAATTATGATCAATTTCATCATTTATATGAACGATACTAATATTAAGCGCATTAGCCAGTTCAATCGGCCCAATGGGACCATACTTATTTCGTATCCTAGAAGACATCTGATTCGAAGTAAAAATAGAATTATGAATAACTTCCATTTCTACTTCTTCACTTAGACTGCAATTCCTTATATCATTTTTTAATCTTTCTTGATACCACTTTTCATCCTCAACACGTAAAGCTCTTACAACCGTGTCCATTAGAAAAGTAGTATCAAGATTCATATTGTCAAGATTACTGATATTCATTAAAGTTCATTTCTTGCAAGAACAAGAATTACCTTCTCTTCTGGAGCCTTATCAGAGAGCTCTGCTTCAATTAGACCTGAAACCTGTGTGAATTCTGGAATTCCTGAATAATCAAGTACACGGGATCCTGATATTGCATAAACATCTGGATTAATACGAATTTCGCCAGAGAAGTTACTTGAACTATCCCACATCTTCTTAAGAGTTTCTGATGCATTCTCCATAGTAGTAGTTTCAACAAGACCATTGGTGCGCTGAATCTTAACAAATCCCTTCTTGTCAATAACACGTACTGGTACTTTACCGTTTAATTTACTTGTAACAACAAATACAAGACCATTACTTGCAACTAATTTTGCTTCTTTTTTGCTTACACCAATCGATTCAGCACCAATTTCTAAAGCTTCATCCTCATTACAATTTTTCATTAAGTCAGTTGTCTTAACTTCCGTAGAACCCATTGCAATTGCTGTAACTTTCTGGGCCTGTTCATCAATTTCTACATAAACTTCAATAGATTCTTCTACCGCTCCACTGTTCATAGCTAATACTTTTGCTTCCTTTTTCAGTTCAGCAATATCTTGTGCTGTTGGGTTAGGAATTGTTCTTTCTACCATTTCACGAACCATGGCTAAGGCAACACCGATAGATGAAATAACTTCTGCATTTTCTGGAATTAAATATTTAAATTTCATCATATTGGCTGTGAATGTTAATAATGTACCTGCACCACCACCAGCACCAACTAAAACAATTTGCTCTCTTTCTATCTTATATTTAGCAATTAAATCTTCAATTACAGGGATGATTTTCTCGGATGATTTTGTCAGGATAGTTTTGGCTGCATCCTCAATAGACATACCAACTTCATCTGCTAAAAGCTTCATAGCCTTACAGCTGGATTCATAATTACCTCTAGCATAATCTCCGTCTGCTAAAATACCAAGTACGTTAGCTGCACAGGTATTAGTAATTGTAACACTTTCACCATTGTTTAACTTAATAGCTACATAATCGCTTGGATCATTAGCTCGTGGTTTTATATAATATAGTTTTGCACCATCAAATAATTCTGGTTCTGTAAAACATGCATAGCCCATACCTGCAATATGTGCGGAACGAGGTCCAACATCAATGATTTCACCCTTTTTCGCACGCACCATACTACCGCCGGCAACACCAAGTACACGTACGTCAAGGCTGTTTACATAAGTTCTGTGGCCACCAATAATGGAATAGTCTACGGCAGGACGGCCATTCTTTATGATACCAACGTTAGTAGAAGTACCACCAACTTCAAAATAAATACCATTGGATGCACGAAGATACATTAATGCGCCAATAACACTGGCAGCTGGTCCAGATAACATGGTAAGAATTGGACGTTTTTTCATTTCGTTAATTTCCATAACACCACCGTCACCACGCATTATCATTAGTGGTACTTTAACACCTGCCTTGCGAACACTTTGCTCAGTAGAATTGGCAGTATCAAGCATTTTAGGTAAAATAGATGCATTTAAAGCAGCAGTACGGGTTCTGGTTGTTAAACCGTAGAGTTTTGTAATATCTGATGCAACTGTACATGGGATTCCCATTTTTTCAGATTCCTCTGCTACCATACGCTCTTCTTTCATATTGTCTACACCGAATGCTTTACTTGCTACGATAACTCTGTCACCTTGATCGTACAAGTTTTTTAATGTTTCTTTTACTTTTTCCGGTGTCATCTCTTTTATTTTTAAATGGGTGTGATCAACTTCTATACTTTGCCCTGTTCCAAGGTCAATATTGGCAATCTTTGTTTGCCTCTTAGCGAGAAAACCTTCTAATCCACCACCACTGATACCAACAACACCAACTCTTGCAACGTCACCTTCTAGCAACGCATTGGTAGCCTGTGTGGTACTATGGGCGATGAATATAACTTCGTCTGGTTGGATATTATTTTCAGAAAGACATTTTTTGAATGCCTCAACAACACCTGTGGCAACACCGTGCTCATCATGATGTGATGTCATAACAGATCCTTTACCTACGATTTCATTGGTATTATTATCTATAGCTACAGCCTTAGTATGGGTACCACCAACGTCAATACCGATACGAATTGCTCTTTTACTCATAATCATTCCTCCGTGGAAAACTCTAATGTCAATGCGGATACTCGGAATCCGCTTCGCTACTTCCTCGTTATTACTTAAAAAAAGCTGGTCTGCCTTTATCTGGCCAAGACCAGCTCTATTGTTAATTAAAACTAGTATTACATACCTATTAATATGAAACCTACTATTTCAACAGCAACACAAATAATCCATGCCCAAGGTAAGTTGGTTTTTATGTATTGCTTTGGTTCTACCTTTGTGTAACTTAATCCCCACATTGTCCAAGATTGTGTAGGACAAGCAGATGCTACGATAGCAACTGGTGGTATTAAAAATAACATAAACAAATATGCTTCACTAAATATGCCCATAGCCTGGAAAATAGAAACTAATGCGATACCGGAACCCCAAATCATTAAAGGTCCACGGAATAATGCTAGTGGTGCAAGGATACAAACAGCAATTAAAATAACTACTGGTGATGATGGAATAAAGTTTCCAAGTAAGTCGGATAGGATTGGTGCTACCTGTTTTGCAGCAGCCTGGAATATATTAACACTATATAACATACCAATTAACAATCCACTATCAGCGATACCATCGTATAATGTTTTTTGTACTTTTTCTACAGCTAACTTATAGGAACTTAAATTATTTGTAAATAATAATCCACAGAAGATAGCAATTAAGAAAGCTGGAACTGGTGCCCATTTGAAGAAGGAAACCATAACGATTGGAATAAAAGGAACGATTGCACTGTACCAAGCAATTGGTTTAGCTTCTTTACTTGCAGCCTGAGCAGCCCAAGCGCGTACTTTACCTTTTTTCTGTTTGTTGTAGTTGAATAAAATAAAAATTATCATAACTGCTACATGAATGATAGTTGCAATTACTGCGAAACGGATGTAATTGTTATCATAAACCATGTTAGGGAATACTGCAAAGAACTGGCTTACGTATGCAATATTTAAATACATACCAGCTGCTACAGCAAACATATATGTACCTAATGCGACCTTTTTTTCAATACCTAAGGACATAAGAATAGGTAATACAATCATACCTATTGCCATAACGGAACCTACACCGAAAGCACTCGTAAATATCAAGGAACATACTACACTTAAAAGTAAAGTTGTAACTAATGGCTTATCTCCTGCTAATTCTACAGTCTTTTTAATAATATAGCCAGCGATACCAGTATCAACTAATACTCTACCAAACCAAGCACCGAATACTATGATTGCTATAGTTTTTCCATAACTTTCAACGGATGCCTGAAATACATCATTAACAACTGTCATGATGGGAACTCTACCTATGATACACCAAAGTATTGATGTAACGATGAATCCAATTAATAAGTTTCCGCCTTTCATACAATATACAATTAGAGCGATAAATGTGGCAATTAATAAAATGCCAGAAATGATGTTAAACATGACCTCTCCTCCTTAAGATGTGTAATACTAAATTTTTTCTTTAATAGAACGTTCTAATATATTAGTACTGATATATTAGAACTGATATATCAGTACTAATATATTAGCACCAACTTGATAGGTTATCTAGCTTTAAAATCAACAAAATAAGTATATTCTTTAGTGCATTTTATATAATTCATAATTAAAACTCAACACATTTTGTATGATATGTACATATATTTTATTATTTTATTGCCATATTTTAGTGTCATTTACTTATTTTACATGTTTTTGGATATGGTAAGCTATAAAGTGTAACTCCCTTCTAACCGATATAACTTATAACATTCATATAAGTAATGGAAGATACTAGTACTATTTCTTATACTTAATGGAAGGAGGTAATTGTATAAAATGAATTTAACAAATAACCCTAATATTAATAACAATATCAACAACATACAAAAAGGAACCCTTAATTCGAGTACTACCACAAACTTAACTGGTACATTAAATGTAACTGGGGGGCTAGAACAAGGTCAAGTAATTCAAGGTGAAATCATAGATTTAAAAAATAATGAAATTAGCTTAGTTCTTCAAGACGGAAGAATGATAACAGGTAAGCTTACAAGTGCAAGTTCCCATGCCATTGGGGATAAGGTAAGCTTATCTGTAGTTGATGTTTCCCCAAAAAACTTAACCTTAAAAATAATAGAGACAAGTCCTAGCAGTACCTCTTCTAATACCATTGACAAAGCATTAGAAGCAGCTTTTTTAAGTAAGAATGATAGGAATCGTACGATAATAAAAGAACTTTTAAACAATCAAATGTCCATAGATAAAGCAAGCATTCAACATTTAATAAAGCAATCGGTTACCTTTAAATATACGGACATTACTACCCTCGTATTAATGAACAAATATAATATTCCAGTAACAGAAGGTAATATAGAAAAGTTCATCAAATTCATGAATATGGAACAAAACATGCTAAATGATTTAAATCAATTATCTGACTCCATAATCAATGTCCTTAAAGAAAATAGTCAAACATTAAGCTCTCTATCACCAAACCAAAATACTACAACCTACAATAATTTACTGGATACTAATAAGAAATTAATGAATTTTATCTTAAGAGATACAACTGAATATAAGCCTACTACAAATATTAATCTAAATTCATATATTAACAATGAAGAACTGACTACTTTAAACAATTATATCAAAGAATCTAGTTGGCTTATAGAATCGAATAAAGAATTATCCACTGTACTATCAGGTGATAATAATATAGCTGATATTCTTCCAATGTTAAAAGAATTAACAAGTAAGAACATAATGAATGTTCAACTAGAAGGTACTAATCAAATCCAAAGCCTAGCTCAAAAATTAGAAACTATATTAAATAATAGTCATAATTATACTAATAGTAAAACCATTGGTGACTATTTAAACACTAATGAGCTTAATAACTTAGGTAACCTATTAAAAGGCTCTTCTTTTTCTGAGAGCGTTCTAAATGAAATTACCTCTGGTACCATTGATATTAATAAATTACTTACTATGGTAAAAGAAAGTTCTAGTATTGTTAGTAGTGATGTACTGAAAGAAACCTTTGCATCGAAAGAACTACAAACTTTATTAAAAGAAGCTCTATTAAATAAGTGGACAATAACACCAGAAGATATAAAAGAGAAAGAACATATAAAAGAGCACATGGACAGTTTACTTAATACTTCATTAGAATTGAAAGACTTGTTAAAAGAAAGTCTGATAAATACTACTCATAATGCTGTGAATCAAACCATCCATGTACAAGATAACCTTAACTTTATCAATCATATAAATCAATTATTCCATTACATTCCATTGCCATTAAAGTTACAAAATAAAAATGCCAATGGAGAATTATATGTATATAGTAATAAACGTAGTAGTGGCTCACTATCAGAAGGAATAAAAGTACTACTTCATCTTGATATGGATAACTTAGGTAAAACCGACATTTTTATTGAAATGAAAGACAATCATATTCTTAGTAAATTCTATTTTAATGAAGATGAGACAAAGAATTTAGTGTCTTCTCACATAGATGAATTGACTGACCTTCTTTCTAAAAAAGGATACTTTATGAAGAGTGAAATACTAATACGGGAGTCTAATATAAATCCTATTAAGGAAATTCTAGGAGAAGATGTCACAGCTGACAATGT
>JAEWHU010000079.1 GCA_023387635.1 Bacillota bacterium | reverse complement strand
CTCATCCTCACAAAACAGAATGACATTCGGTTTATCCTTATCAAAATCTTCTCCAAACATATCTAAATTGACCTCTACTCCCATTTCCAAAGCTTGATTTACAGATAACAGTCTCACATAAGGATTGGGTTGTTCTTCCATAATACAATCACTGGCAAAATAATAAAGTCTACTCATATAAAATCCTCATTAATTCTAAATTTTTAATATATCTTGAGAAATCGTTTTGTCACTATCTAAAACAACTGCGAACAATTACAATTTTGCCGCTATTCTTTGGTTTTATCAATTTCATTGATATCGATGATTCCATTTTATCATCTTGGATATAGCTCTATTAATTACATATTAATGCCATTGTATGAATTTACCTCAAACACCATACATCCATTAATGCCACCTGCATTTAGTTCTGTCACATAACCTTTAGCCCAATTATTAGTACTTCTTTTATCTAACCAATTCAAACAACTACATTCAGTTTCATAAATAACTCCAAAATAGTACTGACACAATTTTCCTGACAGTATACAATTCTTAATTTTGTGTAAATCATATTTTATTGCATTCGCAGTTCCTATAAAATTACCACCATCATACTTCAAATCCATAACAGCAATAACATCAACTATTTTATCACGAATTTTTTCTATAGAATTATCAACTTGAACAATTGCGATATCTGCATAATAATTGAGGGTATGAAAATAATATTCTGTATAAATTCGTAAATTATTTTCATCAAGTATCGTACCTAGTTTTGTCCTTAAGTGAAAATATAGACTACATGTCAAACTAGCTTCTTTTAATAAATAGGCATTGTTATAATCTTTAGCAATTTCGTTTACCCATGTATCCTTAATAATCCTGTCAATTTCTTTAATTACATAATTATCTATCATGATACATCCTCCCAATCTAAACAAATGTCTGCTATTTTTCTATATAAAATTTCTGATTTGTTCAAGCCATATATTATATTTATCTTATACAAAATATAATGCTAAAATATAATCTTTTATTACATGAAAAATTGATGGAAACGACAAAACCCATCAAACACATCATTTTAAAGGGGTTAATGGGTTTATAGTCATGTCGTTAATTTTTTCGTTTTTAACAAGAACATTTCTAATAAATAATGAAGTATACGAATAAAAGGCTTACTCTTATATCAATTTTTTAAACGAATCAAGATATCCATCTCTGGCCAAGCCTTAGGTTCATTAGTTTCATCATCTTTACTATTATATGCTTCTATTGGCTGATAGTTTTCATCTATAAGTAAATCATATAATTTACAGTATTCTTTAGCACCTCCATATATATAAGCCTATAGGTGACCTGTTCATGCCGGGGCACCTTCTGGGAATAATTAATGCAGCTACACCTCGGTTAGTAAAGGGGTATCTGGGAGCTGCTGAGTAGAAATCATTTGCGTTCGAAGCCGGTTGAAGTAGTCCAATTGATATTCAATATTTGCTTGCCATAACTGATTTGCTGTCTTTGTTGAACATTCGTGCTGTAAAAAAGTTTCTAAGTTCTTGATCCAGTTGGTGCAATTATCAATAATCTGGCTTACTGGATTTTCTCCGATGATTGATTTTGCAATCAATCCCATTCTCATTGCACCAAATCGGTCAATATCATCCGCATCTCGAATACATAATTCAAATTGTGTCGGAATGCAATCGGTTCGGCTAAGAACACCGTCATGAATGAGAATTCCCCTGCAGATAGATTCTTTGAATTCTTTTGGATAGTTTTTCTTATCTAAGTATTCCCTTGCAATTTTTTCACCTAACTCAGCATGTTTTTCCCACTCTGTATTACTATAGCCTATATCATGTAACAGACATCCTATTATCATTGGTTCTACAGGTAATTGCTCTTCAATCGCAATCTTTTTCCCAATTACTGCCGTACGCAAGGTATGCTCATACCGATACTGCATACCATAGTCATTCTCAGACGGCTTTAAAGTTTCCTTAACAAACTCTATGGTTTCTTGAATCATATTTTCTTTTATCTCCCTTCAAAACATATTATCTTCGCTAACAACCCCTCTTACACAAAAAATTTACCATCGTTTCATGTTCTTATGATGTTTGTTCATATATACCTTTTCTAGTTCTTCGGATGTAATAGAATAACAAAGCATCACATCATTTAAATACATAAAGACATCACACATTTCTTCAATAAAATGATTACGCACTTCATCATTAGTTACTATTTTCTTATCTCCATCCTTTTTGATAATATCTGCTACTTCTCCCGCTTCAATCATCATCCAAAGCAACTTTTCTCTTCCTTTTTCCGGAGATAACCCGCCCCATTTATCCATATATTTTTCCTGCAATTCCTTTTGTATTGCTTGCATTTCTTTAAATCCAAAATCGCTCATTATTTAACTCTCCACTCTTCCTTAGCAAAAACTTCAAGAATTTCATCGCAATATTGTGCAGATTCCATTATTTTATTACTAATGGATTTCATAAGTTCTTTATTTTTAATCACATCAGCTTTAATGTTAAATCCACCCTGTAAACCACCATTTTGATAATCATTTTTGCCATTTAAATCACGATATGCAAGTGTTTCAAAAACATCCCCGTGCTTTGCATAAATTGGCTCTAGAGTATTTATAAATGCCATGTCTGGGTTTAATTCTAATGCCTTTTTTAAGAATCCTCTTGAGCAACCATTCGTTCCCGATATCATTAAATATACACCGTGTATATTCCATATATTAATTTTTTCAATATCTATATCATCAAATGTATCATTTTGAAAACTAACTGCCCAATCTATAAAAGCTTGTTTACCAAAAGAAAATGTATCATTTGCTGGCATTTGAATAAGAGAAGGAATATTCATAACCGCTTTTTTATAAGCTTCGGGCAACGTAGGTCTATCCTTTTTATTTCCAACAAATATCAGCTCATTAAAATCACTCGGAAGAATTTTAGGCTCAATTTCATCACAAATCAAATAATATAAGTTGTCATTTTCATAACCGTATATTATACAAAATTCATATTTACCTTTGCCGCCACGACATAATACGGGAATATTTTTATCAATGTATTCTTTTACATTATTAATATAAGAATTACGGTTTTCGTCATTGATATTATCAATATATTCAAATTCGTAACCACAAACATCAAACATATTCTTCGCAATGTCGGTATTGAAACAATTATGCGTATAACATATTATATCTTGGTTTATGTCTTTACTGTATACCTGAGTAAAACTGTCACCACTTACACCCGAGAAGAACCAATAATCATAATCCTTACTTTCACCTAAACATTCCATTAAATATTCCATAGAACCGTGCAACCAATAATTTTGACCTTTCATACCATCGCATAATAGCCTTGTGTTGGTTCGAATACTTTTCATTTCTTATGTCCTCCTTAAATGTACATATGATTATTTAAATAATCTGTACGATTTAATCTGTTTGTTATTTAATTACTGCAATATCGTTTACTCTCTTTATCTAACATTTGCAACCCTAAAGTTAAAGATTATGTAAGAAGCTTACTGTAGATTATGCTTATACTATTCGTTCGCTGTACACCTTCGTTACCCTATCGCAGCGTAACAGACCATCTACACTATCACGGTCAAATATTGCGTTTATTGCAGCAATATGCGCTTCATATCCAGGATCGGTGGGCAGTGGATTGTTGTCTTGTGATGCGATGTAAGCATGCCATTTATCCCGCGTATATTCATTTGGGTTAGGAAATGTCCATGTCGCAGGATTTGTGAAGAATGAATCGATGGTTTGTTTGCAATAATCTGACATCTCTTTGCCAGGTTCATGGTTGTAAATTACAATGACCAATCCGCCGGGTTTAACGACACGGCGGCATTCTGCTCGGAATGCATCCAAATTGAACCAGTGTAACGCATGTGCGACAGTGACAACATCAACACTGTGTTCGGGAAGTGTTGTAGTTTCGGCTGTGCCATTTATAGTCTTTATGTTTGGAAAAGGCGCTAGAGTATTGATTAACTGCTCGCGCATATCTGCGTTGGGTTCAACGGCATACACAGAGTTACCGCGCTCCGCCAAAGCTACCGTGAATTTTCCTGTCCCTGCACCGATGTCGGCAAATACAGCGTCCTGTGGTACTAGTGAGTAAATATATTCAATTGCCGTTTCTGGGTATCCTGGGCGTCCTATGGCATAGGCTTCTGCTTTGCCGGTAAAGTTTTCTGTGTTCATAATTTTATTCCTTTCGATTATATATTTACTACTTCGCGTTCTAAAACAATTGCGAAGCAAATTGGACCTATGTTAATACCTACTGTTCTATACTAACACCAATATATTAATTTATGTAACTATAGTCTACCTACTTGAAAACTGCCTAAGACTTACAATTCCAGCTTAATCCACAAGGCGGGCCGAACACCGCCTGTACATTTGCCATCGCTTAAGTTGCCTTTTAGTATATTGTTGCCTTGGATACCGATATTACCGTCAGTCCCAAAGATGTAGACGGCTTTTACATTAACGCGGCCGGGCGAACGAAGCCACCACCACCAACCCCATTCTTTACCATGAAGTTTTGC
>JAEWHU010000216.1 GCA_023387635.1 Bacillota bacterium | reverse complement strand
CAGTTGGTTCCGTTGTTGGTGCCACAGTTGGTTCCGTTGTTGGTGCCACAGTTGGTTCCGTTGTTGGTATTGGGTCTACACTTGGGGTTGGATCTACACTTGGACTTGGCTCTACACTTGGTTCTCCTACAACTTTAACCAAACAACTAGCAGTCTTACCAAGAAGTGTTGTAGCAGTAATAACAGTTTCACCAATGGCTAATGCTTTTACATTCCCATCTGTTACAGAAGCTACCTCTTGGTTAGATGAATCCCATGTAACACTAATAGCACTATTAGTGTTACAAATAACATTTAATGTAGTTTCATCTCCCACTTGCAATGTTAATTCATCTTCATCTAATTCTATACTATCTATATCATAGTCGATTCCATATAACCCTTCATTAAAAGCATAGTCAACTACTGAGAAGCCAAAGAAAGAATCTTCGTAATTAGTAATCTCAAAAGTAACAGTTGATACTGCGCCTTTGTTGTCTTCATTTAAAAACCTAGTACCTATTTCCTCACCAAATTCATTTCCTTCCATTGTATATAACGCTACTGCAGCAACATATTGATTATCTGATACTTCTACATCAATATATTCTTTATCATCTTTTAGATACTTAGAGGAACCTAGAATTATAGGTACAGTAGTATCAATGGTAACAGGAAATTCCCAGGAATCTTTTTCATTATTCATAGGATGTTTAGTATAATCAAGTGTACCAGTAATTTTGTATGTATAAGTTGAATCCTCTGGTAATACATTTTCCCCATCTAATCCATTCCATGAATCCATATGTAATGCATAACTCATAAATCCTCTAGATGATAAATAATATGATTTTCTTTCATACTCTGATAATTCATTATATATCACTTTACCATCTTTATCTGTAATTGTATAATTTAGTGTTCTTGCATTTCGAAGTAAACTTGTAGTAACAGCATCTACACTATCAAAATACCCATCACCATTAGGTGATATTGCTATTTTATTCTTATCCAGTGGCACATAAATGCTATTTAATGTAGCTAATAGATTCTCTCCTAATATATATGGATATTTTCCCACAACAAAATTATAAGCTTCACTTGACGTCTGTGAATAATAATCAAGTTCATACAATGAGGAATAATCCATAATTGGAGCTTTTGTCCAATCACCATAAAATCCCATGAATGGTATAGATAAATTCACATCGGCCTCACTATTTAAGTAAACAAATCCTTCTACAAACTCACCATTTGGAAAATTACTATCAATATAAGCTTTATCCTCGTCGGATAATGTTATCGTTACTTCAACTTTTACGTCCTCAGAAGGACCTACGGTAAGCTGATTACCTTCTAATATGCCACCAACTGAATTAATTGTAACAATTGGTTCAAGTAATGTTGGTGTTTCTGCTATGAATCTATTATCCTTAACAGTTTCTGTTAAAGTAGCAGTATTAATCATATAATTTAGGCTTGTATCTGATATGTTTTTTACTCTAAAATCAAACGTATAATTACCTAATTTCTCTACATCATCACCTAATTCTATTTTTGTTCTATCCTTACCTTCAACGTATAGATAAGCTTTTGATGTTACAGCACCATAGACTTGTAACATACCTGAACCTTGTTTACGTGGTGAGTAAGGAATACCCTCACTATTGGTTACTGGTTTTGCTGTAGACATTAGAATTTGATTAATTAAAATTTCTTTTTCTAGGGGTGTATATGAATCTCCAAACGTATCCTTTATATATTGTTTCATAATAGCAGTTGCACCAGCAATATGTGGGCTTGCCATGGATGTACCATTCATACTTGCATAGCCCGTACCAACAGATGAATAGATACCTTCTCCAGGTGCTGCTATCTCTGGCTTTAATTTTAAATCAGGTGTTACTCCCCATGAAGAAAAATCAGATGCTTGACCAGCTACACTTATATTAATGGATGGATCAATTGTCAACTTTTTATCAACTAAATTAAGAAGATATTTTCCATCTTCTGAAGTAATGGAAACTGCAGGGATGTCATAGTTATCAATTGCCATACTTATATTACCTGCAACATTATTAAAGATTACAACTCCCAATGCACCTGCTGCAGCTGCATTTATCTTTTTATCATTAAAGGTTAAAGTTCCTCTACTGATTAATGCTATTTTCCCTTTCACATCCACTTTAGCTAATTCTTGTTTTGAACCATAACCTGCAAAAACATATTCATGAGTTCCTACTAGTTTGGTTCCTAATTTCTCATTTTTTGATGCATTATCTGTATAAGCAATATTCCTACCACCAGCTTGAAGCATTTCAATAAACATACCTGAATTCTTTACACTAGCTACTGACAGTGAAGCTTCATATGTAGAAGGTGAACCAACTACAGAAGTATCTGGGTTAGTAATTAAGGAGCCACCTAGGGCATTGTTATAATTACTACTATAACTATTTCCTGCTGAAACCACTAGATTTATTCCAGCTTCCACAACTCTATTATATACTTCTTCAATACCTGAATCACTCTCATATGTAAATCCAGCTCCAGATCCTAAGCTCATATTAATAACATCAACACCAAGTTTCGTTGCATCTTCAAGAGCTGCTAATATATCAACAGTACTAGCTCCCGAATCGACATCGCCAAACACTTTTAATATAACTAATTGTGCTTCAGGTGCAACACCTTTAATTCCATTTTCATTAGGAATCGTAGAACCGGATGCTGCAACTGTACCTGCAACATGTGTACCATGATAGTCTGCACCTGAAACAATGCTATCCTTATCTGCGTAATCAAAAACAAATGGAATTTTACTATTTATAAACACATTATCAGCTGTTAAATCACCAAAACTTTCTGCACTTAATTTTAGGTTGTCTAATATATTATTAATGTCATCTTTTGTTATTCTTGGGGAAGTAGGTAAAATCTCAAATGCTTCGTGGTCAGTATATAGACCTGTATCTATAACTGCTACAACAGTTCCTTCACCTTGATACCCTAGTTCCGTCCATGTCTTATCTGCACCAATAAATGGAATACTCTCAGTCATAGTGGGACGAATTAATTCATAGGTTGGAGCAATATATGCACTTTTTACCTCTGGAAGATTTCTGATACCTTCTAACGTACCATAGGAAGCTTTAATAGAAAAACCATTAAGTACTGATGTGTAGCTATATATTGTACTTATAGGCTTAGTATCTAGAATTTTAATTTTATTTAAAACTATATCCTGATTTTTAATAAGTTGATTATTTAAAGCTTTTCCTGTATTAGATTTAGCATATTCATCAAATTCTTCTTGTACCTGACTTTTATTCACACCTAATCTACTAACATATGTATCAAGAAGTGAATCTTCTTTTAATTCAACAATGATTTCTACTACATCCTCTGAAGAATATCCTAAATCATGTTTTCCTTTGGAACTGGTGAATGTATTAATCTGTTGAATTAATTCCTCTTGTTTCTTTGTACCTTCTAGTTTAGTGATTACACTTACATTGCTTTCTTGTTGCGGTAAGATCTCAACAGCTAAAATATTAATATGACTCATTGTGCCCGTAGCAATTAATATTATAGCAAGTAAGGTGGATATTATACGCTTTCTTTTTCTCATCCTCGTCCTTCTTTCTTAAAATAGTTTCCATGGTTACATAATATTTCTTTTTCTCTTCATCACACTCCTTTACCAATTTCCTACATTAACAGGATAAAGTTGTTATTAATGTTATAGAAAAGCGATCACAGTTACAAGCTATTTACATCGCAAGTTTACTTGTTTTTCATTTAATTATGGCAATTTATTGCATGTATAAACTAATTTTATATAAATATGTGACGAATTAAAAAGAAATAGTAAAGATAAAAAGGATTAATTATTTTATTCTTATTTATGTATATCAGTCATATATTAATAGCTATACTTAATCTGGCCCTAAATCTTATGAAATGTATACTTTTTAGAGTAATATTTTTCTTTATAAAACCTTATTATTCCTCCTAAAATTTATCGTTTTTCGTCAAAATCAGACAGATGACTTATTGCAATAATATGCTTTCTGGGTTAATATTGTATTCATACAAATAATCTATGAAATGAGGAATTAAATGAAGATAATAAGAAATAGTTCTATTAAAATAAAAATGATATTAGCTTTTACTAGTATTATTATTATCCTTATAGTTGTAGGCACTTTAGGAGCATCTGCAACAAATTTTGTTGGTAAAAATTCAACCCAAATATATTCCAACAACTTACAAAGCATTGACAAGTTACATGAAATTAGAAGCAATCTGCTCCATCAAGAAATATTACTACAATATCTACAACAAGCAAATGATAATGAAACTATAAACTCTATATCGAAAAATATAATGGACATACGAAATACTAATAATGAAATAATGATAGAATTTGAAACTAGGGAATTATCTTCTGAAGAACTATCTATATGGAATAATTTTAAGATAAGAATTGATGAATACAGAAATGAACTTGATAATGTATTAGAAATTGCAAAAGGTACAAATAAGGGATTAGTGGGTGACACCATTAGTAAATTGAAGGAACCAATGACATTAGTATTTAATGATATTGCAAGCTTAATACAATTAGAACAAACTCTTGCTAAGGAGCAATCCCTTACCAACGACGCAATTAGATTTAATGCCACAATTTTTATATCTGTTATTTTATTAGTAGGTTCGATAATTGGTATTATAACAGCAATAATACTTTCAAAATACATAACTTCATCCACTAACAAGGGACTAGCCTTTGCAAATGCTTTAGGAGATGGAGATTTAACTTTCCAAATAGAAACACCGAAATCTAATGATGAATTAGGTAAACTGATTCATTCTTTAATAGAAGCTAGAGAAAAAATGAGGGCAACACTTCTTAAAATTACTGAAGAATCTGGAGATGTATCCTCTGCTTCTCAAGAATTATCTGCTACTATAGAAGAAATAAATTCTACTTTTGATACTATATCAAATAACACATTAGAAATTGTTGATAATATTCAAAGAATAAATGTATCAACCGGAGAATTATCTGCAACCATCGTGGAAGTGAATTCCGGAGTTGCTCAACTTGCATCTAGCTCAACAGATGGCAGTTCCGAATCTACAAAAATAAAAGAACGAGCTATGATGATAAAAGAACAAGGCCAAAATTCAAAGAAAATTACTGATGATTTATTATTAGAAAAAGAAGACAACATACTAAAAGCTATTGAAGACGGAGAAGTAGTGAATCGAATCTCTATAATTGCTGAATCAATTGCTTCTATCGCAGCTCAAACTAATTTACTCGCTTTAAATGCTGCCATTGAAGCTGCTAGAGCTGGTGAAGCAGGAAAAGGATTTGCAGTAGTTGCAGATGAAATAAGAAAATTAGCCGAACAATCCAATTCCTATGTATCTGAAATACAAGATGTGGTTGGAAATGTTAAGACATCTTTCGATAATCTTTCTAATAATTCGAAAGATACACTTGAATTTATAAAAGAACGAGTATCAAAAGATTATGATTTATTAATAGATACCGGTGTTTCTTATGAGAAAGATGCTGTTTTTGTAAATATATTTTCCCAAGAAACTGCTGCAATGGCCGAGGAATTAAATGCCCAAACCGAAGAAATATCCTCGGTTATAACAAATATAGCAGATAATATGGATAATGCTTCTAATAATTCGGATCAAGTTATAAACGGAATGAACGAAACCGTTGCTGCACTTGATCAAATCGCTGTAGCAGCTTTAAGTCAAGCAGATACAGCACTACGACTTAACAATTTAGTTCAATTGTTTAAGATATAAATTATAAAAAAATAGCAATAGGTAATTAAACTGAATGAAGAAAATATGAAAAAATAAGATGAAGCAAGGGATTCTTTGCTTCATCTTATTTTTTAACATTCAATTACTTTAATGTAA
>JAEWHU010000071.1 GCA_023387635.1 Bacillota bacterium | reverse complement strand
ACAAAAGAAAAGCAGGTGGTCGAGGAGTTTCATCAACCAATTCAGTCACTGCGTTATCTTCAGAATAAGGAAATACGTGAAATCACTAAAAATTTATTTCAAAATGCAGAGAAAACCATCTATATCATATCACCATGGCTTGGAACAGAAGATTTTGTACTGACAGAAGAATTCTTAGAACAAATGGAGACAGGGCTAAAGCAAAAGAAATTGGAAATTCACATTATGTATGGTTATGTATCTAAGGAAAAATTAGAGTATCTGATTATGAAGGATAGCTTAGAAGCAGAAGCATATCATTTGGGGAAAAGTAAGCATTATGTGAAAAATCGCGAAGTACAAACCAAGGAAACGGCAGATAGCTTAAAAATGCGATTTAGTAGGTATAAGAACTTTAATATAAGCTATCGTAATACCCATGAGAAAGTCCTATGTTATGATGACAAATATTGCTTAATTGGAAGTTATAATTATCTTTCCTATGATGGAGGAGAAAAGATTAATTACCAAGGATTTAACTTCCGTAAGGAGGGGGCCGTATTCATAGAAGATGAATATTTTGCAAAGGACTTGATCCAGAAATTGATGGGATAGAATTGATAATGAGAGGATAGATTAAAATTAAAACTCACGATAGTGATAATCGTGAGTTTTTTTATATAATTGAAATAACTATATACATATCTTATATACATTATTTCTATATATTATAACTTCTTTTAAAGTATTCTTTAATTTATTAAAATATTTACAATAGATTCATTAATGTTGTAATTATTGCTGAGTTTAAAAATTCTATAAATAATGCCCCCACAAGTGGTAATATGAAAAATGCACTTGGTGCTGGACCATATTTAGAAGTTACAGACTCCATATTTGCTATTCCGTTTGTAGTAGCTCCTAGACCAAATCCACAATGACCTGCTGCAAGTACTGCTGCAGTATAATCTTTTCCCATAAATCTGAATGTAATGAAGTAAGCAAATAGTATCATTAATAATATTTGTAAAGTTAGTAGTATTAATATAGGTATCGCTAGGTCTATAAGCTCCCATAACTTTAAGCTACACATAGCCATTGATAAAAATAGTGATAAACTAATTGAACCTAGACTTTCTAATTCATTATTTGCAATCTTCCATATCCCTTTTACATCTGAAATATTTCTCATAATAGCCGCTACTATCATAGCACCTATATAACCTGGCATTGTAATACCTAACTTAAAAAATAAGTTTGATACTATAGTACCAAGTCCCATAGCTATTATTATTTGCATAACTGAGCTAGTTAATTTACTTTCTGAAAGTTGTCTTTTAGATTTCTTACTAGGTAATACTTCTCCATGTGGATTTGTTGATATTACTTCTTCTTTTTCCTCTATTTCCTCTGGTTGAAGTTTATACTTTTGAACTAATCTATTTGCAAGAGGTCCTCCTATAATACTTCCTGATACTAATCCAAAGGTAGCACAAGCCATAGCGATACTAAGAGCACCGTTAAGTCCATGTTCTTCCATAAGAGGTCCAAATGCACCAGAAGCTCCATGACCACCTGTCATAGAAACAGATCCTGAAACTAATCCTAATAAAGGATTTACCCCTATTGCTTTAGCTGATAGTATCCCTAGTATGTTTTGAGCTAGTACCAATAATACTGCTAGAAGTAGAAACTTAATTACTTGTGCTCCACCTTTCCTTAAAACTTTCAGACTTGCAGTAAATCCAACTGTTGTAAAAAATGCTGTCATCAATATATTTTGTAAAGTTGTATCAAATATGATAGATATTACTCCTGTTTGCCTTAGTATAAAAGCTATTATGGCAAAGGAAAATCCTCCTACAACTGGTGCAGGTATACAATACTTATTTAGTACATGAATTTTACTTTTAATATAAGAACCTATTAACAGCACAACAGTAGTAAATGCAATGCTTTGAATTATGTCTAAATTTAATGTTAGCATATTTAATTCATTTGAAAATTCAAACATAAATGTTCCTCCTTAGTATAAATTTTAATTTTAATTTTAATTTTAATTTTAATTTTGAACTTGTGAATGTATGTTTCCTTAGTATAACCATTCTTTTGTAGTAAATTTGTAAATTTATAATATTTCATTATTATAATTTATATATAAGCAACAGCACATCACAAATTATGAGTTAGGACACAACAATCCATTACTATAACATATTTATCTGAGAAAAGCATTATAAAATTAATGGTAAATAAATGCAGATGTAAAAGTATTGATTCGATTTTCTAGGTATAATTCTTCTATACATAGGTACGTAAAAAACTATAATTACATCAAAAAAATAAATATGATATTTATAACAAGAAATTGACATATTTATACATATCTATTATGATGTGAATGTAATAACTAATTATATGTTACCGTATTAATGACATCCATTAACGCTGAAAGAAAGAGGAATGTTATGAAAAATTCGATTTTATTTAAAATATTTATAGTGGCAGTTTTATTAGTAATATTTTCTTCCTGCAAAACTACCGATAACAATTCTTACATTAGTGAAACACAAAAATCTGAACTTGAGGAGTTCCTTTCAATATTTACGATCAAACCAGTACTTTCAAATTATACACAAGAAGAAGAGCACGCCTTACTCTATTTTACAGTATATCATTTGGTTGAACTTGGCGATGATAGGGTTAAATATGATAAGCAAAAGAATGAGTATATTGTACCAAAGTTAGCCGTAGATGAAAAAATAGAGGAATATTTTGGTGTGGAGGTAGATTTTTCACCATATCTTGGTTCTACTATAAGACTTAAAAATGAAGAGTATCACTTTGATGATTATTTTCAATCAGGAGCTGGCTATACGAAAATTGAAAGTGTTACTAAACAAGGAGATGAATTCTTTTTAACTTGTTATACAACCAATAGTAACGGTAGGCGAAACAACAGACCAAAAGAACCTGTCGATGGTGGTCCCGTTCTATATAATTTTACAGCTTTAGTTGCGCCTCACGAGTACAACGGTGAAAAAACTTGGAAATTAGTTGAGCTACAGCAAATCGAATAAAATAAGATAAGCATATAACAAACATTGCAAAATGGAATAATATGATATATTATTAACTGTGATAATTAAATGGAAATACTATAGTAAAATTTTATCAAAAGAAAAAACAATAGGAGATTTACATGGAAGAAACTTTGATAATGTTAGGAACTGGTAATGCAACTGTTACAAAATGCTATAATACTTGTTTTGCTATTCAAGACAAACAAGAATATTTTTTAATTGACACAGGTGGTGGGAATGGTATCTTATCCCAACTAGAGAAAGCAAACATTCCTCTTGAAAACATTCATAATATCTTTATTAGCCATGAACATATCGATCATTTATTAGGAATTATATGGATGATTCGTGTAATAGCGACAAAGATGAAACAAAATCAATACAACGGCAATCTTCACATATATTGTCACGCTAACTTAGTCGAAACAATTAAAACAATATCAAAATTAACCCTACAACCAAAATTTTATAACTTTATTGATGACAGAATTTTATTCACACCATTAGTAGATGAAAGTAAAATGAGTATTATGAATCATAGGGTAAAATTTTTCGATATTGGTTCCACTAAGGCTAAGCAATTTGGTTTTGAAACAGTATTAAATAATAAAAAAAGACTTTGTTTTTTAGGAGATGAACCATTCAAAGAAAATGAATTTAAATATGCATATAGAGCAGATTGGTTGTTACATGAAGCATTTTGCTTATATAGTCAGAAAGATATATTTAAGCCCTATGAAAAACACCACAGTACTGTAATGGATGCATGTAAAATAGCGACAGAACTAGAAGTTAAGAATCTCATTCTATATCATACGGAAGATAAAAATATATTAGACAGAAAGAAACTATATATGGAAGAAGGAAAACATTACTATTCTGGGAACTTGTTCGTTCCAGATGATTTAGAGAGAATTATACTGTAATTGCGAATACTAGAAGTTCTATATAAAAATGCAAAGTAATTATTGTCCTACATATAATTACCAAAAATCAGAAATTGAATAATTAAGATAATCTTTATATTAGAAGGGAGGTTTAGCCTCCCTTTTTTATAGTGTGCCAAGCATGGCACTAATCTAACTAGTGAAAGTCTAGTCACGGGTATTTACCGCCAAGTGTAGCGAACCACAAGTTGGTATCAGTAATGATAAAGATGAAGGAAGTGGTGTAGCA
>JAEWHU010000212.1 GCA_023387635.1 Bacillota bacterium | reverse complement strand
GCTTGTATACGCGTCGGTGTAAATAGTTATGAGCTTAAAGAAGGTGAATGTGCTTATGTTAATGCGGACGTACTTCATTCCATAACTACTGAAGATAATAATAATTTTTGTTTTTATGCTGTTGTGTTTCATCCATCATTAATCATTTCCGATATTGATATCTGCAGCAAATATCTGTCCACTAAATATATTATAGATAGTTATTTTACAACTAATGAGCCCCATAAGCATGTAATTGAAACGATTCTCCTTCTCTGTAATACTTATGAAAATAAACCTTTTGCTTACGAGCTTAAGATAAAGTCCTACTTGTATTCCATATTCTCCTATATATTTGAAAATAATTTATTCCATAAAGACAATTCTTCTGAAAGCAAAAAAACCATTGATAGACTTGAAAAGGTAATAAAGTATATTCATGCAAATTGTCTTTCTTATATTACAATAGAAGAACTTGCTAATGTATCTGGTTACAGTGTCTCCCATTTTAGTCATTTTTTTAAAGAGTTGACTGGAAAAACACCCATAGAATATATCAATAGGCAAAGGATCTATAGTGCCTGCGAGATGCTAAAGCAGACTGATTTAAGTGTACTTGAGGTTTCTTTGGAATGTGGATTTGAAAATGTTGGCCATTTTATAAAAACATTTAAAAAGCACACAGACTACACGCCCTATAAGTATAAACAAAAGTATAGTTCATCCTAGTAACCAAATATTCTAATTGAGTAGGAGGTTACCATTAATTGATTAACCCATTAGATTCGCCCATACTGGGTACACCTAAAAGGAGCAGTCCAAAGGGATTCCCCTTTTGACTGCTCCTATAAACACTATTTTTATCTATATACTCACTACCTAATCAATTGAAACTTCATACTCACTGGATTATGATCCGAATATAAGAAACCATTATCCACCGTTTCTACCTGATTTAATTTTACATTATCTGAAATAATAAAACCATCCACCATTGTAACAAAGGTAGTTTCTTCATTATATGGTTCATTTGCATTACGACAAGATGGTGTAAGTGTGCTTCTTTCCTCATCACTTAACTGGTCATATACAACCTGAAATCCAACTGGCATTAACTCTGATGGAAATGGTTTAGCCCAGTTCTCATTAATCTCTGGTGTACCAAAGATTGCTGGAGAATTACCTAGCAAATCTTGATTAAAATCACCACCACAAATAATATAATTTCCTGCATCATAATCCCTTTTTAAGTCTTCACTTAGCATCTTAATCTGATTCTTTACTATACTTTCGTCCTTGGTATATGCTGATAAATGCACATTATACAAACACAAATACTTCCCATCTTCTACTAAGATTCTGGATATGGTATAGCACCTATCTAAATCAAGGAATTTATACACTGAGGTATCAATAGGTAAACTTCTCCTAACGGAATCTATCATAGCTAATTTTGATATGGTTATCATTCCTGACTTGGACTTTCCATGAGGCTCCAAAATCGGATACATTAAATATGCTGAGTCAAAATTCATAGCAAAGGCAGAAGATGTATTATCAAATGCTGTAGTAATCATAGCATTTTCATCTACACCATGACTTCTTGTTGATTTAACATCTACTTCTTGTAAAAATATAAAATCTGGATTCTGATTATCTATAACCTTAATGCTACCATTAATATTATCAAGTACTGCTTGTTTATTGTAAGCTCTCGAATACTTTCCACCATCCATAAAAAAGCTATAATCTTCAGAGTACGCTCCAAACCCGATGTTATAGGTTAAGATTGTGTATTCAGTATCCAGGGAAACCGTCTCTTCCATAACCTTTCCATTTGTTGTAATATCTAGTTTTTGATTGTCTTTAATTCGGCTATATGTTAGAAAAACATAAGCTACATAAGCCAATACAACCATAAGAAGAAGGGCTGCTATAATCCCTGTTCCTTTTACTACTTTCTTAATTCTCATATGTAGAATCCTTTCTTGTTTATTATAACTAGTATGATTTTAACTTTTAAGTTGTTACTTTCTTCTCCAACCATGTGTCACTATTATAACACTATTATCTTATATTTTGAACGGTATAATTTATATTATTCAATATTTGCTGAAATGAAAGTTTGACACTTATCTTGCAGTAATCAAATAGAGAAGGTCCCAGGAATTAAATAGGGCCTTCTCTATTCTAAGTTTTATTTGTGCCTACATATTCTTATACCTCATACACCTTGACTTCTCCCGTAATACCCGTTGGAGCAAGTACCTTGTTCTGCAGCATTTTTTCTAATTGACTACGATTCTTAGCTGCAGCCCTTTCTCTCTCAAGTGTTGTTGATACTTCAATAATAATCTTATTCTCTCCTGCTGTTATTAATGGAGTTATATCAAATCGATATGTTGGAACCACTTGTATACCTGCACTTTTACCGTTTACAAAAAGTTCCACACCTTCATATGCATCTGTAATAGTAAGTACAGTATCCTTTTTACCATCTAAGGTAATCGTATTTTCATAACGGAAAATTCCTGAAAACTTAGGATATTCACTTGCACAATTATCAGGAAATGAAATTTCTTTCTCATCAAAAAATCTTGAATAATCAATACTTTTCACCATACTTCGTTTCCATAATCCGTTAAATTCCTTTACTGAACCATTCTTTTCAACATAAGTTAATGGTTTTCTATTCTTCAATTCTCCCACATCATCAAATACTAAAATAACACTTTGCATTGGTTCTATCTCTAAATTAATGGTCGTACTATCATCATTTGCCACTGCATTCACTGTTTCTACTACATTATCCCATGCATGATATGCATAGATATTACCAGTCCTAGGAATGGTTACACTGCCCTCATATACACTATCTGCTTCATTGATAAAATAATAAATATGTGAGCCATTATAATAATGCATATATCGAATGCGGTTACTTTTTGCAGCTATTGTAATTTCATTAATATCCTTTTTCGTTAAATATTCTTCCAAATCTGCTAATGCCACCACTTTACAGTCTGAAATTTTATTAAGTTCTTCTTTCTTTCCATCGAATACACCTTCTGGCAATGCATCTACAAAAACAACTGGAATATTATTTTCACTTAACTTAACAATAGCATCAATTAATATTTTAGATACATATTGTGCATATGGAATTACCAATGCTTTATACTCCCCTGTATTTATCTGAAGTCCACTTGTAAGATTTGTCTTAAAATAATCTGTTCTGTTAAAAACATCAAGAGGTAGGATATCAAAATCAATTTGATTATCTAAGAGCCTTCTTGCCGGCTTTTGCATAAGCATTGCTTCCCCAGTCCACTCTGCTTCTCCATGATACAATAAAGCCACAGGCACAACCCTATGTCCATCACTTATCAACTCACATATGCGGTTCATATAACCCATAAGACTACCAAAATGACGATATTGGGGGTTATGACCATGTGCATAAAAATGTGGCGGACAGTCTGGGTCTGGATATTCTTTGGCACTAAATGCATGTGGAACAAAATGATTTACACCATTTACCATAAAATGATCTGCTAAATATTTTTCTAACCTAAAACCTTCTCCCCATCCATAATTACCAAAGATCTCGCACATTGTTCTTCCCTTTTTAGTTGCATCAATTGCAGCCAGAGAAGGACCCAATTTACCTAAAATATAATGATAGAATTCACCATCTCGTTTCATGAACATTAAAACTTTGTTTGGCCCATCCTCACCCTGTGGTAACACCTGACCACCGATATCATCGATTCCTGCCATATCCTGTCCTTCAAGTCCTCTAAAATAATGACCTAAGGAACCACCGGTACGAGCATGCTGATTATTATCCTCGACAACATGTCCAATATATTCTACTCCATGAGCACGGCACCAATCTCCTATCTGATAAGAGAAAGCCTTTTTTACTGCATTGGTTACTACGTCCATATAAGCATAGCGTATACGTGCTGTTTCATCTGGATCTAAATCTTCTTCCCACAAATAGCATAATTTATTCTTATAATCTGGTCCAATTGCTTTTTCTAGGGATTCTACTATCTTACTGCTCCATGGTAAATCCTGATCTGCACCTAGCTTTTTATCAGAGTATACCACCCCATTACCAAGCTCTGGTTCATCAGAAAAGAAACCTGCAATGGTTTTTCCAAATTCATCTTTATATCGTTCCCAGTGTGGTTCATATACTGCTTCTATCAGTATACGGCAGGAATCTTCATCCATCATATTTATGTAATTGCGACGTGCTCCACAGTTTCTTGATAATTTGCACATAGCAATCTTCCATGTACCTTCTGGAAGCTCATACAACAATTTTCCGCCACTTACATAATTCGTCAAATCAATTTCTTGTTTGCCTCCATCTAACTGAATCGCTGTAATACTAAGTAATGTATCAGCTGAAAATACTCTTTTCTTTCCCGTTGATGTAAATGCTCCCATAATTGAAAATTTATCATTTTTCTTTTTCAAAAATTTGTTTATATCGATGGAAACTTTTTTACCTTTTACCGTCCTACTAGAATAACAAATTCCCTGACGACATAGTTCTTCCGGTGCATTTTCCAAAGCTCCATTAGCGTATCCTGTTGGAAAATGGCTATCATCTAATATCCAGACTTTCATATGATTCTTTTTGGTTTCATCCAGAATAATATCCATGTCATGCCACCACTGTTCACCGCAGAAATCTGGATGTGGCCTACTTTCTACACATACTGCACCGATTCCACAATTATGTATGGCATTCATGTATTCTCTTAACACAGCCTCTTCTTCACCATGAATCCAAAAAAATGGCAAGATATAATTCTCACCTTTATTTTCTAATAATTTTTTTATTTTGAAATTTGCACCCATTACATTTCACATCTGAACCTTTCTTTACTCATATTTTCTTTCAATCTTTTACCTCAGCGAATTAAAAAAGTAGGTGAAGGAGCTTAATCCTTCACCCCTATATTTATAGATAAAAATCTATATATGCAATGATTTGCTACAGTAACTTCCTAAAACACTAAGACTTTGTTTTGGCAATCGTGTCTGTGTTGTTCTGTCTACAGCTATAAGACCAAAGTGTTTTGAAAAACCTTTCTGCCATTCAAAATTATCAAGAAGACTCCAATACATGTAACCCTTCACAGGAATTCCATCATCAATACATTCCTGTATACTTTCTAAAGCTCTTTTAATAAACTCTACACGTCGACTATCATCCTGTGTTGCTAGACCATTCTCTGTTACGATGATAGGAAGGGGTAGTTCCTTTGCTACTTTACGAATTACATTACCTATAGATTCTGGATAGAATTCATAACCCATCTCTGTAAGTTCTGAATCCTTTGGTGCCGGATTGCTTCCGGTTTCGCCAATAATTTTTCTAGTATAATTCTGAACACCAATGAAATCATCCTTTCTTATATAAGGAATATAACGACCAAATTCCATTTCCCATTCTTCCTTTGCCCCACTTTCACCACCGGGTAGCACCCAGATATCATACAGTGAGAGTGTAACACCTACTTTTAGATGTGGACATATCTCTTTCATAGCATCTCTAGCTGCTTCATGTGCCTGCATGATAATCCTATCACCAGCTTCAGTTCTTAAACTCAGAAACACATTTGGCTGGTTCATTTCAGTTAGTCCAAAGGCTTCTACCGCATCGGCAATTGTCAATTTTTTTTCTTCTGGCATAGGAAAATTCATGCCTACCTGTAATTCAATTCCCATTTGTTTCATAAAATCCCGTGCAATTATAGCAATCTGTAGTCCCATATTAGCTTCATTTATGGTACAAATATATTCCATCTGATTGCCCAGTTGTTCTACAACATACCCGCAGTAATTCTTAAAGGATTCTATGGTTTTCTCACTCTCCCAGCCACCTTCTGTTATCAACCATTTTGGGGATGAAAAATGGTGCATGGTGACAATAGGTGTAATCCCATTCTCATGGCAACATTTAAGAACTTTTGAATAGTGCTCAATCTCGTCCTTTGAATACTTACCTTGTTCCGGTTCAATGCGAGCCCATTCAATAGAAAAACGATAGGAACCAAGTCCTGCCTTGGCCATTAGTTTGATGTCTTCCTCATAACGATTATAATGATCCACGGCATCATTGGAAGGTTCGGCAAAATCACTATGTTCTAGATGTTCCATCACCCAAAAATCACTGTTAATGTTATTTCCCTCAACCTGATGAGCTGCTGTTGCCGCTCCTAGCAGAAAACTTTTATCAAATTTTTCCATAATATATTTTCCTCCATCATTAAACTAGGGTAACTCAATATACTAGTTTCATTTACTAGTTTCACTCAACATACTAATTTTACTTAATATACTAATTACTTAATTTAATAGTTTTACTTAACATAATAGTTTCATTACACTAAATTTACCTGCTTCACTAGATTTTCTAACCTTACTAGTTTTTTAGCATTACTACTTTATTTTTCCACAGAAACACTAGTCATTACAGTTTGATAATTTCCCCCGCTAACAGTTATTTTTAGTTCACCTACATTGCTACCTCTAACAATAGCTTGTGCACGTCCATAATATGTAGTAAAGCTTCCTACAGTATATTGCTCTTTGGTACGAGGATTTGCACTTCCAAAAGCCAGTAGTTCACCACCCTCAACCTTAACTGATAGCTTGGTATCTGCATTGCTTTCAATAACACCATTATTCCCTACTAGTGCAATATCTACATAAGCAATATCACCTAATTTAATAGTTTTATCCTGTGGCTGTGCCTGTATCTTGACTTTTCCAGTAGCAGAATGTAATTCCTTCCTACCAAGTTCCTTTCCATTTGCATCAAAGGCAATAGCCTTTAGACAACCAGACATATAATTCACTTTAAAAAGAGTCTTATAAGCTTTTATTTTCTTCTTGCCGATTTTCTTATCATTCAGATACAGTTCCACATAATCTGCATCTGCATAAACTTCTACTTCTGCTTTATTACCTTCGCAGTTCTTCCATGCCCAACTGTCAAATGCATTCGTTCCGCGCCATACTGCTTTTGCTGGTTTTACACCAGGATGATTTACAGGTCGTACACCAATGTAAGGTTTTTTTTCTAATCCCCATACTATTTTTGCATAAGCTGCACTAGCTCCTGGATTTCCCAATATATCAATTGCTCCCACATCTGCAAGTAACCATGGATATGGCTTATTAAATGCTTTCCCATCCGATGTATAAGACCATGCCCCTACTCCGGTTTCCCCAATATAATCCCATGAAGTCCACATAAAGTCACCAATAAGATACGGTAATTTCTTTACCATCTCCCAGTTTTTATAAATATCTTGCGAAAAGGTTTCACTACCTACTATGATGCGTTCAGGATGAGCCTTAGCTTCAAGTGGATAACGTCCAGAAGCATAGTTATATCCAGCAATATCAAGAATATCAAGGCAAGGACTAGTTACTTTATCAGCTGCTTTAGAATTTGCTGCTTTTGTCATATTAGTACCAACCATAGAAGTGATTAGATTAAAGAAGGTACTTCCACTTGCTTTTTCTTTCTTTTGCTTTTTATTGTTTCTTGCTTCTTCCTTTCTCATTCCGCCTTCTTCTTTGTATATGCCTTTACCTTTGCTTGCCAGATTAATAATCATAAGATTAACCCCTGCTGTAACAGCGCGGCTACTATCTAATTCATGAATATAATCTGTCATTTCCTGTGTCAATGCTACACCTTTTTCCTTGGCAGGCTCACTCATCTCATTTCCAATGGAATACATAATAACAGATGGATGATTGTAATCTCTATTTACCATTGCTTTTATATCTTCTATATAATTGTCTTCAAATATGGTTGCATAATCGTACTTGGATTTATGTCCATACCACATATCCCAAGTTTCGTCTATCATGTACATTCCATATTTATCACATGCATTAAGCATGGCTTTTGAAGTAGGATTATGAGAAGAACGAATTGCATTGTATCCATTCTCCTTCATAATTCGAACACGACGTTCCTCAGATTTAGCATAGGTAGCTGCACCTAAGATTCCATTATCATGATGGACACATCCACCCCGAAGCAAAGTCTCTTTTCCATTTATAAAAAGACCTTTTGTACTCCATTCAACTTTTCTGATACCAAAGTGTTCTGTAATTTCATCTACAATCTTACCATTCTCCTCTAAAGTTACACTACATGTATAAAGATACGGTGTCTCATCACTCCAAAGCTTAGCATGTGGAATATCAAAAATAGTATCATTACCCTTTCCACTTGCGATTACTTTTTCACCATCTTTTATCTGAACATGAACAGTTCCACCAGTAGAAGCAGTTTTCACTTGTACTTTTGCAGGATGGTAGGATAATGTTGTTATCTTAACACCTTCGAAATCAATATGAATTTTAGGTGCAATATGAACCCATACTGGTCGATATATTCCTGACCCTGTGTACCATCTGCTGTTAGGAAGGTCTTTGTTATCTACTTCAACTCTTATTGTATTTTCCTGACCACATATTAAAAACTTTTCTATAGATACATAGAAAGGAATGTAACCATTGGGACGTCCACCTGCTTCTTTTTCATTCACATATACTTTAGCATTCTGATAAACTCCTTCAAATTCAATTAGAACACTTTGATTCTCCCACTGAGAAGGTACTTGGAATTTTTTCTCATATATGTACTTTCCACCAGGAAAATATGCTAATGCTGAGCCACCAGGACTGTCAGGTACTCTTTCTTCATGAATCATAGCATCGTGTGGCAATGTTACTATTTGGACTTCCCCATTTTCTTTTCTAAATTCCCAATCTTGATTAAAATTTATTTTTTTCATATTAACTCACCTTTTAACTATTCTATACAGTAATATATATTACTTAGTCTCATGTTTCTTTAAATGGCTAACAAATCTACTTTGTGACGTAAAACTCATTAGCCAATAATTACTGCTATTTAACTCCCAAATCTACTCCAGTCGTTTTTAACAATCCTTAATAAGTATATTATATTTTACTTTCTTTATTGGTTTAGTGCTGCAATAATATTATCCAAGGTAGCATCATCTAATCCACCAAAACTTGCTAAAGCACGAATTGGCATACTCATCATCATAGCTTGTTGTGCTTCTTTGGTAATCGCTTCACCAGCCACTTCTGACTGATTCTTCTGCTCTTCTTTTCTATCAGCCATCATTGGTGCAAACATCTGCTGTAAAAACTGTGCCTTTTCTGGATTAGCATAAATATCTCCAATAGAAGAATCTCTTGTATAAACCATATTAATTTTTGTAGTAGATTCAACTGTAATAGGCGCCTTTAAACGTATGTCTCTAGAGGATGCACCTACTAGGATCATATATTCACCAGTTTCAACATACCAATCATGAATATTAGTATTCCAATAAGCAAAAGC
>JAEWHU010000295.1 GCA_023387635.1 Bacillota bacterium | reverse complement strand
AAGTAGAACTAGGTGATCCTAGTTTAGATACTATTATAGGTAAAGAAAATCATGCCACTTTAGTGGAAGAGATTGAATTACTAGATGGTGCAAGTAGTGAATTTGATTTAGAAGAAGTAAGAAGAGGTGAATTAACACCAGTATTTTTTGGTTCTGGACTGACAAACTTTGGTGTAGAAACCTTTTTAAAACATTTCTTATCTATGACAACATCACCACTTCCAAGAAAAGCTCATGATGGCGTTATTGATCCTATTGAAAATGACTTTTCTGCATTTGTATTCAAGATACAAGCTAATATGAATAAAGCTCATAGAGATAGAATTGCATTTATGAGAATATGTTCTGGTAAGTTTGAAGCTGGTATGGAAGTTATGCATGTACAAGGTGGTAAGAAATTACGCTTATCTCAACCACAGCAGCTTATGGCCCAAGAGAGAACTATCATTGAAGAAGCTTATGCTGGAGATATTATTGGTGTATTTGATCCTGGTATCTTCTCAATTGGTGATACCTTATGTATGCCAAACGATAAGATAGTATATGAAGGAATTCCTACTTTTTCACCAGAGCATTTTGCTAAGGTAAGGCAAGTAGATACAATGAAGAGAAAACAATTCCTAAAAGGTATTAGCCAGATAGCTCAAGAAGGTGCTATCCAAATATTCCAAGAATACAATACCGGGATGGAAGAAATTATTGTAGGTGTAGTAGGTGTTCTTCAATTTGACGTTTTAAAACATAGGCTCAACGCGGAATATGGTGTTGAAATTCGTTTAGAACCATTAGCATATGAATATATTAGATGGATTGAAGATAAGACAATGGATATAAGTAAATTAAGTGTTACCTCAGATACAAAGAAAATTAAAGACTTAAAAGGTAACCCACTTCTATTATTTGTTCATAGTTGGAGTATTCAAACTGTATTAGATCGTAATAAGGGATTAAAGTTATCTGAGTTTGGTCATGATTAAATCTGGTTTGTTACTTATAATAAATAGGTGAATGAAACATTTAATAAATAATGATAAAATTATAAAAAAAGTATTGACACAATTAATTTATATATGTTATACTTATATAGCTTGTGAAACATAATGTGTGTTTCATATAACCGAAAGCAGAGTATCCACTCTCACCTTAGCACAATGAGTGACTTGGGTTTATATTTCAAGAGAAACAGTTTTATGCTGTGTTTATAAGAATGAACTTGAAACGTGGATAGTCTTTGCTATCCACGTTTTTTTATAGTAACAACAATAATGTAACATTCAAACCTATGGAGGTGCAGAACTATTAGCGATTTAATGATTAATGAGCAAATAAGAGACAAAGAAGTTCGTTTAATTGGAGAAGATGGTGAACAACTAGGTATTCAACCAATAAAGGAAGCCATGAGACTAGCTAAAGAAGCAAATCTTGATTTAGTAAAGATTGCCCCAACAGCAAAACCACCAGTATGCAAGATTATTGATTACGGAAAGTACAGATATGAATTAGCGAGAAAAGACAAAGAAGCTAAGAAAAAACAAAAAGTTACTGAAGTAAAAGAAATTCGTTTATCACCAAATATTGATGATAATGATCTTGCAACAAAAGCTAATAATGCTAGAAAATTTATTCTTAAGGGAGACAAAGTCAAAGTTGCTCTTCGTTTCCGCGGTAGAGAAATGGCGCATATTGGTGCAAGTAAGCAGATATTAGATACCTTCTATTCAAAACTTGAAGATATCGCAGTTGTTGAAAAGCCAGCAAAGTTAGAAGGTAGAAGCATGATTATGTTTTTAACTGAAAAACGTTAATCACATTTTGAAAACTAATTATAGATAAAAACTATGATTAGTGAAAAAATGTCTTAAAAATAAACAAGACAAATGGACAACCTGCTCAATGTGGGAAAGAATCCATTGTATCATAATTAAGGAGGAAATATCATGCCTAAAATTAAAACAAGTAGAGCAGCAGCAAAACGTTTCAAGAAAACAGGTACAGGACAATTAAAGAGAATGAAAGCTTACAAGAGCCATATCTTAACTAAGAAATCTACTAAGAGAAAAAGAAACCTTAGAAAAGCAACTCTTATTGATTCAACAAAAGTAAAGAACATGAAGAAAATTATGCCATATTTATAGGATATGGGCAATAAGGAGGGAAATAGGACATGGCAAGAATTAAAGGCGGAATGAACGCTAAAAAGAAACATAATAGAGTATTAAAACTGGCAAAAGGATACAGAGGTGCCAGATCTAAACAATATAGAGTAGCAAAACAATCTGTAATGAGAGCTTTAGCTACATCTTTCTCAGGTAGAAAAGAAAGAAAGAGACAATTTAGACAATTATGGATTGCAAGAATCAATGCAGCTGCAAGAATGAATGGTCTTTCTTATAGTAGATTTATGTATGGATTAAAAGAAGCTGGTATTGAAATCAACAGAAAAATGTTATCTGAGATGGCTATTAATGATCCAGCAGGCTTTACAGCATTAACAGAAGTTGCTAAGTCTAAATTAGCTTAATTCATTTAAATTAATTGATAACCTTAAAAATAAAATTATAAGTAATGAATTTATAAATAATGTATTATTTGCTTACTTGGATAGAACTAAGAATATATATTCTTAATTTTATCCAAGTAAGCTTTTTTTATTTTATATGGAATTCCACCTAAGACATGTATATCACTTGTTTTATACGATGAAATAAGTTACAATTACTTTGTTAAGTACTATATTAATTTACAAAAATGTATACATTGAATTTGAATCAATAAAGTAGTTTATAGAATCATCTTAGGAGGACATAACATGAATGAAGTGAAAATACCAAAAGCGCCATTATACCGTGATCCAATATATGATGGGCCAACAGATCCAGTAATAATATATAATAGAGAAGAAGAATGTTTCTTTATGCTTTATACGAGTAGAAGAGCAAGTGATATATCCATTGGAGTATCAAGTATACATGGCACCCATATTGGGGTTGCATCCTCCAAAGACGGTGTGCGTTGGTTGTACCGTGGTATTCTTCCTAATTTGGAATTTGAACCAGGACATAATACTTTTTGGGCACCAGAAGTAATCTATGTGAATGGAACTTATCATATGTATGTAACTTATGTTAGGGGAATTCCAACGGATTGGAACTGGGAGAGACATATAGTACATTATACTGCAACGAATCTGTGGGAGTGGAAGTTTGAGTCAATTCTTGAATTATCTTCTGACCGAGTTATCGATGCATGTGTCTATGAAATAGAGCCTGGAACATATAAGATGTGGTATAAGGATGAAGTTCATAATAGTTATACATATAGCGCAACTAGTACCGATTTATATCACTGGACGGTAGTAGGAGAAGAAATATCTGATGTATCCCACGAGGGACCAAATGTATTTGAACTTGGTGGAAACAAGTGGATGATAACAGATTTTTGGAAGGGCATTGGAGTATATTCCTCTAAAGACTATTCAAACTGGCAAAGAAAAAGTGATATTCTACATGAGCCAGGTACAAGAGATGGAGATGATAAGTTAGGTCATCATGCTGATGTAGTAGTATGTGGTGAGGAAGCGTATATATTCTATTTTACACATTGTGGGTTTCTAAAGGATGAAGTAGTACCAGCGAATATATCTCCTACCTTTGAAGAATCTAAAACTTGCATTCAAGTAGCTAGATTAACTACCAATGGAGAAGAGATATTCTGTAACAGAGATGAAGTGTTTGAATTAAAGCTAGATTCGAGGGCGGTATAGATACTAGTATAAATGAATAGATGTTAATCATATAAACAAAAATGGGGATGAAATTAATTTTCATCCCCATTTTTGTTTATAAATTTTCTCTGTGTCATAGTTAGTGTAATGCTGCAGCCAAAGGGATTTGAACCCTCACTCACTACTGTGAACTAGAATCTGAATCTAGCGCGTATGCCAATTCCGCCATGGCTGCTTAAGATGAATATATTGTACTCTTTTTCATAAAAAAGTCAATAATTTTTTTAATTTTACCCTTGACATAATCGTATAGTCATATTAAAATATCAATATATTCCTCGATAGCTCAATGGTAGAGCACACGGCTGTTAACCGTGGGGTTGTTGGTTCGAGCCCAACTCGGGGAGTTATTTTTATGCCCAAATTTAAATATTCAAATATAAAAAGAATATGTTAGTATAAAAATGAACTCACAATGGAATTCCATATTTAATACCAATAAGAAAGTGATAAGAGTGAAAGATATTTCTATTCTTTCACTCAGCAAGTTTGTGTCTGTTATACATCCACAAACTTGCTATGCGCAAAAAGCAGTGCTGAAATGAGGAAAAATATGATAGACCAATACGATAAATTAAAAGAAAATATAAATAGGATACCAGAGCTACCTGGGGTTTATAAAATGCTAGACGCAAAAGGTACTATTATTTATATTGGTAAAAGTAAGAGTTTAAGGAAGAGAGTGAAATCATATTTTAACAATTCTCCAAAATGGGAAAAAGTTAAAAAACTAGTATCTTTAATCAAGTCCATTGATTACATTGTTACTGATACCCATTTAGAGGCTAGGCTACTTGAATGTGAGTTGATAAAAGAGATAAAACCTTATTTTAATGCGCAAATGAAGCATGATAAAAAATATGTATATCTAAACATTTCAACTTATAACATACATAATAGCTTAGATGTGTCTTTGGAGAGAAAAGAAAATTCCTATGGTCCATTTCGAAGTAAATCCATAATAGAAAATCTAATGGTAGAATTAAAACATATCTACCCTATAAGTAAGATAGGGGATGATTATCTGTTTGATTATAATATCATACCAGAGAAGATGGATAAAGACACCTTTAATAAAAACAAAGAAGTGTTAGAAGAATTGTTTCAAAGACCTGATAATTTAACAAAGATAGTAAAACATTTGGAAGAAAGAATGCTTTTTGCGTCAATGGAATACCGATTTGAAAAGGCTAAAGTGTATAGGGATATGATTAATAATCTATCTTATCTATCCTATGGACTAAGTGGGTATAAGAACTTAATGGGAAAGAAAATTGTTGTAAAAATACCAATCTTAGAGGGGTATAAATTATTCTATATATATAATGGAGTTATTCTATACAAAAAAGTATATAAGTGTATTAC
>JAEWHU010000235.1 GCA_023387635.1 Bacillota bacterium | reverse complement strand
GGCTATACTGAAATGTTAAAAGACAATCTAAATGGAATTGATAAAGAATACTATTATGATGTAATTTTAGATGAAGTGAACAATATGACCCGATTAGTTACTAATCTTCTTGATCTATCTTCCATGGAAAATGGACTAGCAAACAATGACTTTGAGATATTAGATATAACGGAGATAGTATCTAATGTTATATCAAGGAATGTTATTTTATTTAAGAACAAAGATCTTAATTATACTTTAGATATTAAGGAGCATTATAGCGTTCTAGGAAATAAATTATATTTAGAAAGAGCTTTTACTAATTATATTACAAATGCTGTAAAATACACAAAAGAAGGACACTCTATAGCTATTAATGTAACTAATAAGAATGAAGATGTTGTCGTTACTGTATTTAATGAAACTAAGCCCATTACTACTAATGAACTACCTTGTATATGGGATCAATTCTATCGCCTAGATAAGGCTAGGACACGTAATGAAAATGGTAGTATGGGGATCGGACTATACTTTGTAAAAACAATTATGAATGCCCATCGTGGTAAATATGGAGTACGTAATGTAGATGGTGGGGTTGAATTTTGGCTTAGCCTAAAGCGGATATTAACATGAGTAGGAATAATAGTTAGCCTTCCAAAATCATTCCACAATATAGAAGCCCCAATATATGATTTTAATTTCACATATTGGGGCTATTTTTACATATAATATAAGATTATATTAACTACTTCGTTAGATTAAGCCTATATCCAGTATAACTAACATTTCCTCCTAAAACCACATAAATATCATAGGAAGAACCTTCTAATCCAGTAGTGGATATCCAGCCTGTTACATTTACTGTGACTTCATTTTTATTTTCTATTTGAGTTTGTGTAGTACTATAGGAAATCACTGTTCCATCCTCTTTGCGAAGCACCAAGTAACTATCTTCTAAGTCATCTATAGAGGTAATGGTATATTTGGATGAAAGATATAATTTCGTAGGGTCTAAAGTGAGTTTAAAATTTTCTGTAAGCTCCGTATCTTTAAGTTCAAGTGGAACATCAACTGTTTCTGTGATTCCTAATCCACCAAGATATTTTCCTTTAGCTGCTACATCAAAGTTATTTGCATCTTCATAAACAGAAAGTCTAAAAGAACGATAGGTTAAATGTTTTAACCTCAATTCATAAACAAGCTTATTCTCTTTAACTTGTGCAATTATAGTTGATTGTTCTAGCCCTTCTTTAAACATATCAGATGGACCATAATCATAGCTATCTTCCGCCTGACTATATAGATTTGAGCCAGATGTAATCCAAATATTATTAGGATCATCATCTAAACTAATTGCTCCACTAATCCATTCTGAATTAAATTCTCCGCCACGTGCTTTTCCATATTCCCATACTTGCTCAATGGTCATCTTCTCTTCATCAATTCGATATATAACTGCTCGAGAATATACATTATCTCCAGTAACTTCTGCTTCTAAATTAGTTGTTTTAGTACGTCCTGCACCATTATCAAAACACATTATATCTCCATTGGATAGCATCGTTACTTCATGTTGCGCATATTGCCATTCGAACTCTTCACCAAGTGGTGTAAAGAAATATTGTTTATATTCTTCACTCCAACCTTCAGGGTTCCCAAGAATCCATTTTAATGTTTTATCTGATTTATCAACGGCAACAATAGCGTCCACATGGCGTCCTGATAATAGTAAGGTATCCGTATCTTCATCATACCATATACCATTGTTATGGAACCAGTCATCCTCCGTTCTATTAATAGAACCACCTTCTTCCATGCCAATTAAGGTCGCCATATCTAGTTCCCATACAACTTCCCCACTTTCTTTATCAATCTCTACAACATAGTCTTCCACTGTTTCAAAGGAAGATCGATCAGAAGCGACTAATAGATTGCCATTTGGCAATTCCAACATATCGTGGTGCATGCCACCAGGAATTGCATACTCATAATACACTTTACCTAATAAGTCAATTTCCATAATTCCAGATTGATAATATTGTGTCTTTAATGTATAACTAGATGGAACGATAAGATGCCCGTTAGATAATACTTTAACACCAAGTACACCACTATTATCATAATACCAGCGTACATCTCCTTTGCTATCAACAGCATAGATGTTGCTACTCGTAACATTACTGATAAATGTTAAGTTCGAATAGTCATAAGCCATCTCATCCACCATTTTTACCTCAGTTCCACCTGTATCTATTCCAACAGAATCCGTAGTAACTTCAAATGTTTTCGATGTTCCATCATCAAGAGTTATAACAACTTCTGTTGTTTCACCAGGATATAAACCATAGATTGGTACAATATGACTTTTCGTTGCCTTAAATCTACCTGTAATATTATCCTCTGCTACTTTTCCCTTAACAGTAATGGTTCCACCCATATCTTCACTTGTTGTAAATATAGCTGCTGCTGTTAATGGTGAATCTCCATATGGATTTACTATGATTAACGCTTCATCAAAGGAATATCCTTTTTCCTCTTCTATCTGTAAATTCTCATCAACTTGGTTCTGAGCATCAAAATAATTTGTTACCTCTAAATCAGTACGATTTATTTCTATTGATTCTCCCGTGTCAGAATCTAATATCGCGTCTTCCACAGGTGATTTAGTAGGTATTATATTCCCTGTTTCTCCTAATCTATTGCATCCAATTAATAGGAAGCAAGAAAGCGATACTATTAAAATACTTGTTAAGAGCTTTTTCATTTAATTCCTCCTTTTCTACTGAATTGTAATAGATTTTCCAGTATTATACCTAATACCCTCATAAGTAACTACAATCTGATATTCATCTTCCTGTAGATTAGAAAATGGTACAACAATCTTATAATTAAGTTTCTGATATGTTTCTTCCCCTTTTGTATAGGATAAATCTAAGAGGTAATTTGCATTTTTACCAATAAACTCAACCTTAGATATCTTATGATCCTTAGCTTTAAGATATAAAAGCTGATTGGTGATTGAAAGTTTTAATCCTTCCTCTAATATATCTGATGGAGCCTCTGCTTTCTCTTCATTTAGAGTTGCTATTCTAAGTGTTCCTGCTACATAATTATCTCTTACTTCCATTAAGGTAGCACATGTATTATAATCAGGTTCAAATTCATAGGCACGGTAGAAGGTATAACGTAGCGTATATTGATTTAGTGCTTCCTCTGTCTCATAATCATATTCATAAATCATGCCATTACGTCCATCTTTTGTTTCCTTAGCCAAATAACCACCCATAAAAAACACTCTACTATCTTCATAATTAAATCGGAAATTGGAAGTAATCTTTGATTTTACTCCTTCATAAATATGAGGTTGGGATACTGTTTTAGTTTCTTCATTTATAGTATATAAGCTTACATAGGAATACTCTAAATTATCAAAAGACTCAACTTTTCTAGTTTTATCCCAGTGATTATCAAACAACATTACATGAATTGTATCTGAATCACCATCTAAATCCTCTGTAATTTCATAGATAGCATGTGGTTGATAATGCCAGATAATATCTCCCTCAGGTTGTAATACTTTATTATAAAATGGGGTCCCCTCCCAAAAGTTGGGGTCTCCTAATATCCAGATTAACTCATTCGTAGACCAATCAATTTTGATTCCACTATGAATATTCCTTGGTGATAAAATTACAGTATCATCAATGGGGTTGTATGACGCTGTATTTAGATGTGCCCAATCCATTCTATCAACATAGGTATCCCCAAATATTTCTCTCATATCAAGTGATTTTACGATTTCACCTGTTTCTCGGTCAATCTCTTCTACTACATCCTCCACATGTTCATCAATAGAATTCGTTAGTACTAATAAGTTACCTCCTGGCGTCATTTCAATGATTTCATGATGGGCCCCTTTTTCAATAAAATAGATTTGATGCACTCTTCCTAAATAATCCATTTCATATAGCTGTTGTGCATGAGGTTTTTCATAAGTCTGAGTCATAACATCCCCATCCATTACTATAAAGTGCCCATTAGATAGTGGAAAATAGCCATAACTTGCATAAGATTCAGATAAATACCATCTAACATCTCCTTGTGTATCAAATGCAAATGGATGTGGAGTACCAAATCCAGATACTTCAAGTAATCCATAAGAAGAAGTTTCTGTGTAATTTTCAACTTCTACTAAATTTTCCATAGTAGATGGTAATACATCTGTTTGTATGAAGACTACTGTAGTATCAACTACACTACCGTTATTATCTAGTAGTTCAATTGTTACTTCATTTTCTTTGTCTGGATATAAACCTATAATAGGTACACGATGTAATGTTGATGCCTCTACGTTACCTACCACATCAGTCTCATCCGTATTGCCTTCAACCGTCACTCGTACAGCATATTCTTCTTCTGTTTCAAATAAAACTACAGCAGTTAGTGGCGAATTACCAAATGGATTTAATATGGTGAAAGGTTCTAAAAAGGTGTGTCCGCCATTCTCTAATTCATCTTGTATTTGCTTGTCCAAATTATAACTTTTAATTACTCTATCCTTACTCTTTGTAATAGTTGACGTAAATGTCTTCTCATTTATGTTTGATACAATCTCCGTTTTAAATTCTGGTGATGGAAGAATCTCAACTATGTTATCATTGTTTGTTTCTTTGTTATCTTCACCAAATATATTAGTCTCTTTTGCATTATTACTACACCCCATAAGAGATGCACAAAATACTGTTAACATCAAAATTAACATTACACTTTTCTTCAAAATAGTTCCTCCTAATGATCTTCAAATGTATATTCAAAATTTTCATTTTCAAATTCATATTTTAAAGTCAAACCTTTTGATTCTTCCTTAACTTCAAATGCTATCCACCCTTCATTAGTTCCAAAATTCAAATCTGTACCTGGCATTCTAATCATTCCAAGCTCATCAATAAAAGTATCTTCTATCCTCTTATAAGTATTACCATTTTCATCCAATAAAGTCATATTGTCCCAACTTATTTTTTCCATACTATCAGCTTTAGTAATCGCTAATTTTATTAGGAAGTACTCATATCCTTCACTTGCTTCTTGGCGAAATTCACTAGTAGTTGCGTCCGTATACCCAAGAACAACATTAACATTCTCCAAGGAATCATCTCGCATCGTATTTTCTATTATTACTTCCCAACCACCTGCCGTAACTTCTACCGGTTCAAAGATGTCTTCATTCACATCGTCCGTTTCATCTGTATCTGCATTTGCATCAGAATCTGCTTCAGTATCATCTGCATCTGTGTCTTTGGAATTATTAGATAATAAATTATCCTCTTGTTCTGTAGTATTTGTTCCATCACTTCCGTTTGTTACATCTCCTGAATTTGAACTATCACATGCAACTATACCGAATGTTAATAGTAAAGTTGTCCCTAATAATAACCACTTTTTACGCATAATTTTCTCCTATAATTTCTAATAATAGTATATTTTGTGGTAAACATAATTCTGTTTGCCAATCCTATACACTTTAACATAGGCTTTTGAGAAAATTGTGATGGATAAAAAAAAGGCCTGCTACACCTGTGCAGCAAACCCTCATATATCAGTATTTTAATAACTATTTGACCCCTTTATCCTCTAATAGAGGCAATAAATAACCATATCCTTTTTCCTTCATCTCATCTTTAGGTATAAACTTAAGAGATGCACTATTAATACAATATCGCAAGCCACCTAATTCTTTTGGACCGTCCATAAAAACATGCCCTAAATGTGCATTACCTGTTTTACTTCGTACTTCTGTCCTTGTCATTCCATGAGATACATCTGTTAACTCACATATTAAATCCCTCTGTATTGGCTTAGAAAAGCTTGGCCATCCACAGCCAGAATCAAACTTGTCACTAGAAACAAATAGTGGTTCACCAGTCGTTATATCAATGTATATTCCCTGTTCAAAATTATCAAAATACTCATTCAGAAAGGGGGGCTCAGTTTCACTATACTGTGTTACATTATATTGTATTTTAGTAAGTGTTTCTCTCAAATCCTCTTTCGATTTTTTATGATATTTCTTGTTCTCATTCATATTCTCCATGATAAGTTTCTCCTATTAATGCGCTTTATGCCTCTCCATCATGTTAATCTTTTTTCTTGTTATATTTATACGATGTATTATTATATGCCACATCATAACTTTTTTCTAAAAACTTCATAAAGTCGTTTTTGTTTAGTCCACCAGTAAAGTTGTCTATTATTCCATAACAATTTTGCTTTTTTGGAATCATTTCATCATACATCCCATACATATAAGTTTCTTGTGGGTTAAATACAACTGTTTCCTCATAAATTACTTTCTTAAATTCTTCAATACTTATATCCTTTATTTTAATAGTATAACTAAGCTTACTATTTTTAAATTGTAAGTTTGTAAAATCAATAATGAATTCCTCCACTTCATCTTTATAATATGTCCACGCATGATTATATGCACACTCTTTTGTTGTACATATATATTGAAAATTATCGCTGCATACAATTTTTAAAAAAGAAGTTATCAAGTCAGCCGATAACTTACAACAATAAGGAAAACGTGAATCTTTAACATACATATATAAACAATACTCAACTTTTATATCATCACAAAATTTTTCAATTTCATCTCTCATTGTTGTTTATTTATCCTTCTTAATTTTTTTATGAAATATTCATTCTATTATTTTTTTTGAAATAATCAACACATTTTATTGCTATAATACTATTAATAACTCCTATTACCAAGCCGGCTAAAACATCAGAAGGAAAATGTACATATAGATAAAGTCTTGAAAATGCAATCAATGAAGCAAGAAT
>JAEWHU010000202.1 GCA_023387635.1 Bacillota bacterium | reverse complement strand
CCTTTTTGAAAAGAAAAATTTGGATGACCAATTCCATTAAAGAAATTCCAAGTAAGGGTTAACATACGTACACCCAAGCGATAAAAATTTCTTAAATGTGCTAAATCTAGCTTTGTTGTTCCACCCTCTTCAATGGTAAGAAGAGCTGACATTAATCCAAGTTTACTATTTTCTTCAATATCTTTATATCTTTTAACTAATCTTATCTTATCTTCATTTAATTTTATTTGGCTATGTAAGAAGTCAATCACTTTTAAGGTATATTCCAATGGATTCTCACATTCCACTAGATTCACATATACAGCGAAATTTTGTAATAGATAATCACTTTTCTTCATTCTAAGCAAATCCAGATGTAACTTATTTTCTTTTAGTCTACACTCTTCCCCGTTACTTACTTTTTGATATATTTCTGTAATAGTGTCGCAATGCATATCAATTACTTTCATCCGAAATCCTCCCCAAACCTATGTATCATTTCTTATAATTTTATCACCATCATGAAATAATAGCTATCCTAAAATTATAGCTAATATGATATGATGGCTAGCTATTATATCATGGCTAGCTAATAATTCATGATAACTATTCATGAAATATACTTCCAGCGGCATATAAAGAATCGGATAAATCTCTTCTATAATTACTGGCATCTGGATCTAGGCTATTAATTACCACACCATCACTACCGTTTCTAGCAGTGGAATGTACATAATTATAATCACCTAGATACATAGCTATGTGACCTGGAAAATACAATAGATCACCTATCTTTACTTCATACATAGGTATTTCTTTCACAGGAAATCCTTCCATAATTTTTGCATCTCTATATATAATAACACCATTTATCATATAAGCCATTTGACACAAACCAGAACAATCAATTCCTAGTGGGGACTTTCCACCCCATCGGTATTGAGTACCTAAGTAACTTAATGCTGTATGTACTAACTCGGTTCTTAATTTATCCTCTTTTATACATCCACAAGTTTTACGTTTGGTTATGAAATTATCTTTCAAATACCCTTCCATACCATCACATAGAATTACCCTCGCAAATCCATTCTCATCTGCATCATCAATTTTACTTACTATTGCCCCCCTAGTTACAGTCAAAAGAACTGGACTTTTTACTGTTGGCTTTTGAAGGATATCAGCAAATGAATGTATCACTACCATGTTATGTAATTCATCCTGGTAATTTATCTTATCATTCTTCCTATGAATCATACTTTCATGTACATAGCCAATATAATCATAGTGAGTTTTTATAAAATACCAATCCTTTACTGAATTATCTAATATCTCTATCTTCATACCATATAATAACTCATCAACTCTTTCACTGAAAAAGTTTGGTTTGTTCATTACTGGTACGATCATTTTATTAACAAATCCATACTCCAAGCCCTATCCTCCTTTTTTACTCACTCTGTAGGGTCTAGTTGTTTTATATCTTTATTATCCTCTGGATTATTATCTTTGTTCTGTAGGTATAATTCTACTGCTGGATCTTTGATGGAATATATTCGATTCCACTCCTTGGTTTCCACATTTTTAATAGTCTCAGAACGATTTCTATATAAAAATCTTATAATATCATAACAATCAATCCAGATCTCATGTATTCCTTCCTTTTGGGATTCATCAAATATTAATTGTATACCAAAATGTAAATGAGGTGTATCTATATTATTTGTATTCTCTTTCGTGCTATATCCAGTTCTACCAAGATAACCAATAACATCTCCTGCATTTACTATGCTTCCTTCTTTTAAGGTTGTATTATAAGGAAGGTTCTTTCTAAGATGAGCATAATAATAATATCTTTTGCCATCAAAACTTCGAATTCCAAGTCTCCAGCCACCATACCGATTCCACCCAATCGCTTCAACATAACCTGATTCTACTGCGATTACAGGAGTTCCTACTTGACCCATCATGTCGTGACCCAAATGTTTTCTTTTATATCCATAAGTTCTTGAAACTCCAAAATCATCATAATCACTATATGGGAAATTTTTTGCAAGGGGCAAAAATGCCTTTAATCCATACTTTTTAACCCACACAGTTTCTTCTGGATTTTCTTCACTTTTTACTTCAATTTCATACTCTCCAACAAATCCCCCAAGAACAGCCGAATAAGCATTATAATAATAACTATAATACTTCATCTTCTCGGTTAAACTCTCCATGGTAACTTCTCCACTTTTTAGTTTTGCTGCAAGTTCATTTAAGTCTCTTTCTCTATATTTTGAAAAGGAGCCTCCATATTTAGCACCCAAATATGCTAATAGCTCGATCCAATTTAATTTAACATCCTCATTATATGATGCTACATCTAATTCATAGGCTTTATTTAACGCCTGGTAGGATATATCAAAATCCACCCATTTTATGTAATCCTTTTCAGTATTTGATGTAACGATTATGGATGAATTTTTCTTGTGATTATATAAAATAATCGATGTTACACCTAATATTAATATTATTTCACAAATAATAGCGTATTTTAGTTTTCTCTTCATATATCCCTCACTAATTAACTGTAATAATATTTTATGTTATGAATCCCTCTCCTATTACATAATAAGTGTTTTCGTTATAAGCATTTTGTTATAAACATTTTCATAATAAATAAGTTTATATATAAATAGGAAATCTCGTTTCAAATATATATGAATTTTCACCCGACACTTTTTTAATGGAATAAACTATGATATAATATTTTAATAGGTAGATTAATACAAACTTGGAATATCTTTTTATGAAATGGTTCTTAGACAAGTTTAACTAATAATCTATAACTTAGCATATAATACTAATGCTAAAAAAATAAATAAGAAGGGTAAAATATATTACATATATTGCTTAACTCCCTTAGAAAGAGGTTAATATGAATACAGAATGGTCCCTTGACTCATTATATAAAGGCTATGATGATGAAGCTTTTATATCTGATTTAAATGCATTAAATCAAACCATTGATTCATTCAAATCATATGTAGCAAACTTATCAAATTATAAAGTAGAAGTAGCGCTACCTGAATTAATAAAAAATTATGAACAATTACACTTACTCCTTAATAAACTTTCTTCTTATGTAATGCTTCGTAAAACTGTTAATACTACAGATAGTGAAACAGCTGCGCTTTTAGGTAAAATCCAAAAGATGCATAGTTCTATCTCTAAAGAAGCAGCAATGGTTGATAAATATATTGCAAACATTGATAATTTAGAAGAATTAATCGCTTCCAATGATACTTTAAAAGGATATCATTATTATCTACTTAGAATTAAAGATAAGGCAAAATATGCCCTAAGTGATGAAGTAGAAGAAGTTATTGCTAAGCTAAATCTTTCTGCTGGTTCTGCATGGGCTACAATGCAAGAATACTTAACTTCTACTGTAGAAGTAGATTACAATGGTGAAAAAACCACTCTACCTATGATACGTAATCTAGCTTACAGTAGTGATCAATCCGTCAGAAAAGCAGCTTATGAGGCTGAACTTGCTTGTTATGATAAAATCAAGGCTCCTGTTGCATTTTCATTAAATAATATTAAATCACAAGTAAATACTATTATTGAACTTAGAGGTTATTCAAGTGCTCTTGAATTAACACTACATGATGCAGCAATGAAAAAAGAAACTCTTGATGCAATGTTTACAGCAATCGATGAATACTTACCAAAATTCCATTCCTATCTAAGAAGAAAAGGTGAAGTATTAGGTCATAAAAATGGACTTCCTTGGTATGACTTATTTGCTCCAATGGGATCTTTTGATAAAGTATTTACCATTGAAGAATCAAAGGATTATTTAGTATCTAACTTTAAAGGGTTTTCTGAAGATTTAGCTAATATGGTTATTGATGCTTATGATAATTCATGGATAGACTTCCTTCCTCATGCAGGTAAAGTAGGTGGCGCATTCTGTCAAAACCTTCCTTTCATTAAAGAAAGCCGTATTCTTACTAATTTTGACGGTGCTTTAGGTGATGTTGTAACTTTAGCTCACGAACTTGGTCATGCTTACCACGGATTAAATATACAAGACCATTTACCACTTAACACAGAGTATTCTATGCCAGTTGCAGAAACAGCTTCTACCTTTAATGAAATTGTTATTCTAAATGCTGCAATTGATGATGCTACTGGAGATGAAAAATTATCATTAATTGAAAGTCAATTACAAGATGCTGCTCAAATTATTTGTGACATTTATTCACGTTATTTATTTGAAACTGCTGTATTTGAAAAATCAAAAGAAGGATTTTTATTCCCTGAAGAATTAGAGCAAATTATGTTAGATTGTCAAAAGAAAGCTTATGGTGATGGTTTAGACCACAACTTCTTACATCCTTATATGTGGGTATGTAAAGGTCATTACTATTCAGAAGAGTTAAGCTTTTATAACTTCCCATATGCATTCGGTGGATTATTTGCTAGAGGACTATATGCTCAATACCAAAAAGAAGGAAGTTCTTTTGTACCAAAATATCGTAGCTTATTAAATGCTACTACTGTAAAATCCGTAGAGGATGTTGCTGCTATGGCTGATATTGATATTACAAGTCCAGATTTCTGGAGAGAAAGCTTAAAAACAATTGCTACATCAATCGATACATTTTTAGATCTAACTAAGTAAATAGGTTGATAGAAAGGATAAAAATATGTTAAAAGATACAAACTGTGCTTATTGTATGGAGGGCGAATTAGTTGCCAAATTTGGAATTAAAATCTGTGAATTAGAATCTTCTTTAGTTTATTTATTTAAAGAACAAAGTCACCCTGGTCGTGTTATTGTAGCACATAAAAATCATGTAAGTGAATTAGTGGATTTAACAGATGAAGAAAGAAATATTTATTTTGCTGATATTGCTAAAGTTGCGAAAGCAATCCATGCTGTATTCCAACCTCAAAAGATAAATTATGGTGCTTACGGAGATACTGGTTGCCATTTACATTTTCACCTTGTACCAAAATACAAAGATGAATTTGAATGGGGCGGTGTATTTGCTATGAACCCTGAAAAGACTTTTTTAACAAACGAAGAGTATGATATTTTAATTGATAAAATAAAAGCTTTTTTATAATAATTATTGATACAGTTAAATAAAGCGAACCTATGTTTTGACATCTTATATATCAAAACATAGGTTCATTTTTTAAGTTATTTAATTGTATATGTAACTACTTTCCCTATTCAATAAAAGCATGAGCCTTCCATTTGCCCCTAAGGAAACGTGTCATAAATATAATGGAACGAACAAGCCAGTCTGCCGTCATCGCCATCCATACTCCAAGTACTCCAAGCCCCATGTATCTACCAAATACATAACTAAGTACAATTCTACAAAACCACATAGATAATATGGAAGTTATCATTGTAAACTTAACATCATTTGCTGCCCTTAATGCATTTGGTAAAGTGAAGGATATTGGCCATATTAACATACAACATATACTATGATATAGAACTAATTGCTTAGCAACTTCCATAGTAGCTGGTGACAAATCATAGATTCCCAGTAGATTGTCAGCAAATATAATGATTACTACATTTAATGCAATCATCAGTAGATAAGCTATTCTAAGTAATTTAAAAGTGTACTTTTTCGCCTGCTTATAATCATTAGCGCCTACACATTGACCAACCACAGTAATCATTGCAAGGGAAATTGCTGAACCTGGTATGGTCTCAAATCCTGCTATGGTGTTACCTACTGCATTAGCTGTAATTGCAACTGTACCAAAACTCGTTATTAAGCCTTGCACTAATATTTTACCAATTTGAAACATACTATTTTCAAGGCCATTTGGAACACCTATATTAAGTATTCTTTTTACTATAGGCCAGTTGAAACGAATTCTATGTATTTTCTTTATATATATTGGATTCTTTTCATTACGGATTAATATTACAATTGCTATTGCCGCCACTGCTCTTGATATAAGTGTTGGAATTGCTACTCCAGCTACACCCATATGTAAACCAAAAATTAAATATGCATTTCCAGCAAGGTTTATTCCATTCATTCCCCATGATATTTTCATGGAAACATTTGAATTACCCATAGCTCTAAAAAGAGCTGCACAGGAATTATATATGGCTAAGAATGGAAAGGATAAAGCTGTTATAAAAAAATATGTTCTAGCATTTTTCATAATGTCAGGGTCTATATCACCGTAGATTAATCTTAATATTTGATAATTTCCAATCAATGATATTAACGATATTACTACAGCTATAGTCGTCGTAACAATTAATAACTGTTCCCCAGATTTTCTTGCTTTATCATTATCTTTATTTCCTAAGCTTTGGGCAGCAACTACTGCTCCACCTGTTGCAAGTGCTGAAAAAACAGTGATTAGCAATATGTTTAATGTATCAACTAAGGATACCCCTGATATAGCTGCCTCTCCTGCTCTTGATACCATCATAATATCTGCCATACCAACGGTAATAGCCAGTATTTGTTCTATAATAAGCGGTATAATTAGTTTATACAGTTGTTTTTTTGTAAACATCTTAATCTCCATTCTATCGATACACCGCAAATTTGGGCGTAAGCACAAATTTGCATAGTGAATTGACTATCAGTCGCTTTTATTCCTTATATCAAGTATATTGTTATAAATTATTATCAATAGTATCTCACACATCTTAATTATGCTCTATATTATTGATAATTACAATGGCATATACTGACGAAAATATGTAATTATTGATACATTCATTGTATAATAATTGGTTAACTGTTATAATATCAATGAAAAACGCAAGGAAAATACAAAGGAAAGTGAAAATTACTATGATTAAATTAATAGCAAGTGATCTAGACGGAACTCTTTTACAGAATAACAGTCAAAGCATAAATAAGAGAATGCTAGAAATTATAGAACAATTACATGAAAAAGGTATTCTATTTGTGGCAGCAAGTGGAAGACAATACCCAAACCTTTACCGTCTTTTTGAGCCAGTAAGTAAGCACATGGCATTTATTTGTGAGAATGGCGGATTGGTTAAATATCAAGATAAGGTAATCAGTAAAACCCCTATGAACCGCGAACTAGGAATTATGCTTATGGAGGATATATGGAATACGGATGGTTGTGAAGTACTTTTATCTGGTGAAAATACTTCCTATCTAAAACCAAAGGCGGCAAGCTACCTTCATAGAATGAAAGATATTGTTAAAAACAATGTTACTGTTATCGATGATTTCTCTAAGGTGAAAGAAGACTTTATTAAAATATCTGTCTACGAAGAAAGTGGTATTGTAGAAGGTCATGGTTCCTATTTTACGAACAAATGGGGAAACCAACTTAAATCTACAATCTCAGGACATGGTTGGCTAGACTTTACTGCTCCTACAGTGAATAAAGGTACCGCTCTATCCGCCCTAACTAATGCCCTCTCCATTGATATTTCAGAAACTATGGCTTTTGGAGATAACTATAATGACTTAGAGATGCTATCTTTAGTTGGACATGGCTACGTTATGGAGAATGCTGTAGAAGACATTAAAAACAGGTATCATTTGCGCTCTACTTTAGTTGAAGACACCCTTACTGCACTATTAGAAGATGGAATTTTATAAAAGTTGGTGAATCAGGATAAAAGATTTGTGAATGATTATCTACAAAAAAAGTTATAGCAAGTTTATTGGTTCTAATAAGTTAAAATGGTTCAGGCGAATAACTAAACTTTAACTAGAACCTTTTTACTTGCCATAACTTTTAATTTTTAACATTGAATCAAAGCTGATATTCAAAATCCATTCGCTAAGAAGCAGTGTACATATTAATAAAGTTAAATTGTCAAAAGTCATCTAGAAATATTATAAGAATAGGGATGTATAATACTCAATGAGGCGCTGTCCGTCTGAAAGTGACTGTACATCTTTCGCATAAAGACTCTACAGAAATAGGAGCATTAGCGACTATTACTGTACGTCTAGAGGCTTAATAAGAAAGATAGCACTTTCAGGAAAGGCAAGCCGAATGAGTATTACACATCCCTATTCATTCACAACCTAATAAGACTTTTGACTCTTAGGTTAACTTCTGCTTATGCAGTATGCTCAAATTGAGAATTGTATAGACTTGCATAGAAACCATTTTGTTTTAATAAATCCTCATGGTTACCTTGTTCAACTATATCTCCATCCTTCATTACCAAGATTAGGTCTGCATCTTTTATAGTGGATAAACGATGAGCAATAACAAAACTTGTTCTACCCTCCATTAAATTATCCATGGCTTTTTGTATACGAATTTCAGTTCTTGTATCAACGGAACTTGTTGCTTCATCCAAAATTAATATTTTAGGATCTGCTAGTATCGCTCTTGCTATGGTTAATAATTGTTTTTGACCTTGAGAAACATTACTTGCCTCTTCATTAAGAACTAAGTTATAGCCATCTGGAAGAGTTGAAATAAAGTGATGGGCATGTGCTGCTTTTGCAGCTTCAATAACTTCTTCATCGGTAGCATCTTGTTTACCATATCTGATGTTTTCCATAATAGTTCCATTGAATAACCAGGTATCTTGTAACACCATTCCAAATAGACTACGAAGATCACTACGATTAAAATCTTTTATATTGTGACCATCAATTAGAATTTCACCTTCATTTACATCGTAAAAACGCATTAGAAGTTTCACAATTGTAGTTTTACCTGCACCTGTTGGTCCAACAATTGCTATCTTTTGACCAGGTTTTACACTTGTTGAGAAATCATTAATAATTATTTTATCTGGCTTATATCCAAATTTTACGTTATTAAAGTCAACTCTACTTTCAATGTTTTCTATAGAAACTGGACTCTTAGCAAATTGCTCTTCTTCCTCTTCATTTAAGAATTCAAAAACTCTTTCTGCAGCTGCTGCAGTTTGTTGTAATTGATTTGATACTTGAGCTAATTGGGAAATTTGTTGGTTAAAGGTACGTACATATGTGATAAATGATTGAATATCACCTACTTTAATACGCTCTTTTACTACTAAATAGCCACCTAGGATTGATACAACTACATATCCAATATTACCTACAAACATCATAATAGGCATTATAATACCGGATAAGAATTGAGATTTCCAACCTGATTCATATAATAACTCATTCGCTTTAGAGAATTCGGTACTTACCTTCTCTTCCGCATTAAACACTCTAACTACATTATGACCACCATATACTTCTTCTACCTGGCCATTTACATGACCTAAATATTCTTGCTGGTTCTTAAAGTGCTTTTGAGATTTGCCCATAATAGTGAACATTAATCCCATTGATAATGGAAGTGTTAAAATAGCTACTAATGTCATTGTTCCACTAA
>JAEWHU010000130.1 GCA_023387635.1 Bacillota bacterium | reverse complement strand
TCTACATCAAATAGGATTAATGATAGAGGTGTTTGACTGGTATTAGCATATATTTCAAGCTGCTCCATAAAATATCGTCTATTATATAACTTTGTTAAGTAATCTGTAGTAGCTAAAATGCTGAGTTCCTTAGTCAAACATTGTAATTCCCGTTGTATTTTAATGTTGTACATATGAACTTTAACACGTGCTTTTAATTCTTCAGCTATAAAAGGTTTTGATACATAATCAGCTGCACCAACCTCAAATCCTCTTAAAACTGAGTCAGAATCATTGTTTCCCGTTATAAATATAATAGGAATATCCTTTGTTTCGGGTGTATTTTTCAATATACGACAAGTTTCGTAACCATCAATTCCATGCATAATGATATCCAATAGAATAAGAGTTGGATGTATTTCTTTTGCAAGCTGTATACTTTCTTCTCCCGAATGGACGACTTCAATATGCAGAGAGGGGCTCATTAGAATATCCCTAATTACGCTGCATATAATTTCACTATCGTCTACAACTAATATAGTATCCTTATCCATAAATTCTCTCCTTGTATTTCATCCTCATAGAACTTTTATAGTAAATTGGTCCTATAATAATATCTCTAGGAATATAGTAAATTATTTCAGCTAAAATTACAATAGAATTCAACGAAAACTCTCATATAAAATAAAAAATAATGACAAATTAGAGTATTAACTAACATAATCCTATATATAATATAGAGTATGATGTATTTTTACCTTTTGAAGGTAAAAAAATATTGAGATTTGCTATCACAATAATAGTATTTTGTTGATTACCAAGACAATATCAATTAGTTGTTTAATTACTTTATTCACTATGGTAAAATATGATTATTGATAAAATTATATTTGAAAGGGGGGGAAGGATGCAAATGATAATTTTAATAATTTCTATTATACTTTTGTGTCTTTTGATACTTACCAGCTGGATTTTGTCTAATATACTTTTAAAACCAAAAATAATTTCAAATGAAGAATTGTTTCAGAGAGAAAAAGCAAATGGGAGAATAGATTCAAAGTGGTATGATACCTTAGAAAAAAAAGAATTTAACATAGAATCAAGATATGGTTACACACTATCTTGTCAATTAATAAACAATGAATTAAGTAGTGAACAGTTTACTAAGAAAAAAGAGAAAATTAAGATTGCAATTATTTGTCACGGATATACCAGTGGTAAATATGGAAGTGTTGTATATTCAAGATTATATCTAAAAAGAGGAATTACCGTATTAACTTATGATCATAGAAATCATGGACTAAGTGGTAAAGCTTTTACTTCAATGGGGTATTATGAGAAATTCGATTTACAAACGGTAATTGATTGGTGTTACGAAAATTATGGAACTAATATTGCTATAGTAACCCATGGTGAATCTATGGGTGCAGCCACAGTATTATCTCACTTAACCATTGATGGTAGGGTAAGATGCGTTGTATCAGATTGTGCTTATTCAAGTTTAAGGGATTTGCTTAAGTATCAATTAAAGAAATATTATCATTTACCAGCGTTTCCATTCCTGCCGATTGCCAAAATTATTATTAGACTTAGGGCGGGTTTTTGGATTACAGATGTTGTACCAATGAAGGGGGTACTAAGTACCAATGCCCCTATATTATTCATCCATGGAGGTAAGGACACCTATGTTCCTTATTCTATGAGCCAAGACATGTATGATAAGAAACCAGAGAAAAAAGAAATTTATTTGGTGCCCTTAGCTACTCATGCAGTATCTATACTAACTGAACCATTAGAATATGAAAAAGTTTTAAATGCTTTTTTAGATAAATACTATTTTGAAAAAAAATAATCTCATAAATTTGGATGTTGCAAAAAATGACTGATTTCAGTCGTTTTGCAACATCCACTTTTATTTGTCTATTATTGCTTAATCATTTATTAAACTAGGATTTAAAATCTTAAATACAAAATTACCATTATAATCTACAAGACCAATATAATTTCCTCGTTGTACAAGTAAATAATCTTTATCAGCAGTTATTAATATTTCCTTGTAGAGTGAAGTGTATTTTACATTACCAAAACTATCTATAATAGTATATATAGATGAATAATCATTGAAATCTGTTTCTCTAAAAGCAAAATAATTGTCATCAATAGGATTATAGGAATATCCATGATTGGATGACCTAAGAATTAGTTTATCTTTATAGTAAATACTAAATAAATAAGGTTCATCGCCATTTAATACAAAAAATAATTCTGGTGTAAGAGAAGTTAGTGAAGGAAAAGTATAATTCTCAAGTGTAATGGAATAAGATTCTTTTGTTTCACTATTATAGATGGTAAGTACATTATTGTTAATGCGGCTAAAAACGGTATCACTAAGTGCTTCACTAAAATGTTGTCCGTACTCGTCTAATACAATAGAACCATCGGCTCTATGAAGAATTATTTCATTTCTATTGGTATAATTATATTTGCTGTAATAATTATTAGAAGTAAAAAAGTTATAACTTGGTGTTTCTAAGGTATCTATTGTGTCAATAACATGATAGTTGTCATCTAATAATAGCTCATAATTACCAATAGATACTTTAAATAGAGGGATATTACTATCGCGATACAGGTAAAAGTCCACATCTAATGAAAGAATATCCTTAGGTATATCGCTATGTTCTAATAATATTTCTTTTGTTAATATTGGGGTTCCATAGGAATCATATATTCGTTGATTCATATATCCTACATTATTATTACTAAATATATACTCATCTCCGAAAGAATAAAACGTAGTATTCGTTGAATCTATTTCTTTTATTTGATTAAAATTTTTATCATAAACATATGTTGACTTTTCTCTAGATATTAACCATATGGTATTACTAGTTACGGTGACATTAATGCCTGTATTATCAATAGGACTAAACATACTATTACCGTTTTTATCCAGGAATATAATTTTATCATCTAAATAGGCACCAAATATATTATCATCATATTGAATTAAAGAATCATAGATGGGTTCTATAAG
>JAEWHU010000119.1 GCA_023387635.1 Bacillota bacterium | reverse complement strand
GTTTTATCCATTACTCCTTCTCTGGCACACAGTCCATAGAAATCGTTCGGCTCAAGATTCTCATGATTTCTACGACCAATTGCCCAAATTCGATCCGGTTTGTTAACAATCCATGAATCAACATTTTGTTTAGCAAAAAGACCTTTTGCTGCTGTATCATGTGACATTTGATGTAGCATATTATTAATATGCCAATTGTTTACTGTTATTGATTTGTCAGTCTTCCTATAATCGCCCGGTGTTACTCCATATATATCTTTGAACGTGCGCGTAAAACCCTCCTGAGATTCATATCCACACTTCAACGCAATTTCAATAATAGGTGTGTTAGAATATTTAAGTTCAAATACTGCTTTGCTAAGTCTTATCCACCTTAGATATTCGCTGGGTGTTATCCCTGTCATCAAAATAAAAATACGATTGAGCTGTTTTACTGAATAACTTAAATGACGTGCTATATCATCCACAGAGATACCTTTCTCTATATTTTCATTTACATAGTTTTTAGCTGTTTCAATTAATTTGCTATATTGTATAGTAATCACCTCCTCGTAAATAGAATACTGCATTTTCCAAATTATCTCTTGATATTTTCGGACATGATTTCGTACAGTATATACATCAATATTCATATCCGGACTCAACTAATTTTTTCATAATATATTAAGCCAATTACGTGCACATAATAGTTCACATATTTTTATGTTACTATATCATTGTTTATTATAAAAAGTTTATCATATTCTTTTGATGGTTCCTTTGTTTTATCTTCATCATATATATCTGCTTCAAAATATTTCCCCTGTGCATCCTTTAAATATCCATTAATTAACTCCATAGCCATAAATGCGGGATAATTAGCCCCCCATGCTGTTGTAATTCCAAAGTTCTTTGCCTCAACAAAACCAAATCGAGGATAATACGTAGGATGTCCGAAAAAGATAATTGCTCCATATCCTAATTCTCTTGCTCTATTTATAGAGAATCTTATTAACATACTTCCAATCCCCTGTTTTTGAAATTCAGGTAAAACACTTAGTGGCCCAAGATTTAATGTTTCTATTCTTTTCCCATTATCCTTAAAAATATACGAATAGCTATATATTACATGCCCTACAATTTTTTCATCTAAAATTGCAACAAAACTTAAATCATTAATTCCTTCCCTATTTCGTAGTTCATGTATCATATAATGTTCAGTACAGCCTATTCCAATTTCTTTAATTCTTTCGACTCTGTAAAATGCAGCACGTGCCACCATCTCAACTTCATTATAATCTTGTACATCTTCTAACCTAATTTTTATATCTATCATTTTTCCTCCTGGCTTAAGGAGAACTATATATTTATAGTACCTCCAAATAATAAAATATTCTTTTCCATCTCAACAAATCCACCTTTCTTTATATATTTATTAAAACGCATTTTGCGTATAATACAATTTTAATTATCATATCTTTCAATCAAAACAATTAAACAAATAATACATTTCCAATATAATCCTGTCAAGAAGAAAGTGTTGTATCTACACTTTCTTCTAATGTGTACATCTCTCGAAACAAAATAAGAAAGTTAAGGAACTCTCATCTGGTCAAGTATCTTTTCACTCAAAGCAATGGACAGCATATGACGAGTAGAAGTTTCAGCTACTGGTTAGATAAGTACCGCATACTTGCCGGCTTACCATCAAAAAGCAGTCACTGTATTCGTAGGACTTTCGCAAGTAACTCTTTGCAGTTGGAATCTCCCTCACAGAAATTAGTATTTATCTCGGTCATGAAGTTATCGAGACCACTAAGAACTAAATTTATAATTATCATGAAATTGAAGAAAATCGTTCTTTCATGAACAAGGCATTGTAGTCTACGTGAAAAGTACCTTCACACACCTTGCACACATCACATTTTATAAAAAGAAAAGAGCAAACCTAGATAAACTCTAGACTTGCTCTTCTCATTCATTAAAGTATTTTAAAAGACTCTGTTAAATTCAAATCAACAAATTTGAATTCGTAAGCTTCGTATTATGCTCATTTTATCTATTTGAACAATGAAAAGTTTTTGAGAATTCTGGTGCGTTTAGAGGTAATATAGCCTTTCCAATACTCGGTTACTTGATGCGAAATATCGCTATCTATACCCCAAGAAAAATTAGGATTCCAAACGCCTTGCTCATTTATATTGTCTATCCAGTATTTGAAATTTAGCTCAATTCCACTTTTTACACAATCATACCACGTGGAATTTGGACTATCAACAAAATCTAATGGTGCAAAACGATATTCGTGCCATAAATTACTGTCAAAGCAAACATTTTCTAAAATTCTGCGTTTCATAGCTGTAATTATTTCATCAGTTATCAGTGGTGAATTCACACTTATTAGCTTATCAATTAAAGTCATAATGTTTAGACTATCATGGTCGCCACAAAACTCATCGCTCAAAAGCAGTTTAAAGCAATCCTTAGCAATTTTTTCGCCTAACTCTTTTTGTTTTTCAGTTCCATAAAGAATAAAAGCAGAGGCAACAATAGCACAAGGGTTCGGACTGAATTTCATACAAAGTTCATAATTCCACCATGGAGCATGAGGATATTCATAAATCTCCTTTGGTGCATCTTCCCAATATTTTGGTATATCCATTATAGAATTTTCAAAATAAGATAAGATTTTTGAAAACCATTCAGCTTTATAATCAAGTTCATAATCATAAGCTTGAAAAATAGCCTCAGCTGTGGAAATTGCTGTGGAAACAGGTGCAATAATATCGCATTCAAAACCATGTCCAAAACCACCATCAGCATTTTGGTATTTTAGCATTTCATTTACAATGCTTTCTTTTGTTCCGTTATTGATAATGAAATTCCATTTTGCTAAGTCATAGGAACGAGCATTGTCATTCATCCAACTATCAATTCTGCTAATTTGTAAATCAGACAACATTTTTATTTTTACCCCCTGGTCTATTATATAGATAATCTTCGTTACAAAATCATAATATCATATTGATAAAAATAGACAAGTAAATTTTCCCAATAATCTGTGTACACCTCTTATAAATGTGTATCTCCTACACTTCCTAAAATTGTGTACAGCTTCTTATCCATAAAATATAATTAATTAATTTGTATGGTTTTTATATTCAATCAAATAGTAATGACTCCATGCCTAATTATACTTAGAGATATTGAAATATTTCATATAGGTACAAAATCCAAGATGATGAGATGGAATAGAAACAACGAAGCTGACGTCACATATAAGAGCCCTCATTCAATTCGTAGAACCACTGCAAGTCTATTACATACAGC
>JAEWHU010000094.1 GCA_023387635.1 Bacillota bacterium | reverse complement strand
GTGTACAACGTATCCCAGTAACGGAATTAGGCGGACGTATTCATACTTCTACCACAACAGTAGCTATTATGCCAGAAGCGGAAGAAGTTGACGTTGACCTTGATATGAATGATTGTCGTTTTGATGTATTCCGTTCTTCAGGGAATGGTGGACAGTGTGTTAATACAACTGACTCCGCAGTACGTCTTACTCATATTCCAACAGGTATTGTTATCTCTTGTCAAGATGAAAAATCTCAGTTAAAGAATAGAGATAAAGCTGTAAAGGTATTACGTTCAAAATTATACGAATTAGAGCTACAAAAAGCTCATGATGCAGAAGCGGAAGCTAGAAAGAGCCAAGTAGGAACGGGAGATCGTTCAGAAAAAATTAGAACTTATAATTTTCCACAAGGACGTGTTACAGATCATAGAATTAAACTAACCCTACACCGCCTTGATTCTATTTTGGATGGGGATATAGATGAATTAATTGATAGCCTTATTGCAGCAGATCAAGCGGCAAAATTAAGTAATATGCAAAATCAAGATTAATTAATCTTTGACTAAGTAAAAGAACTAGTCACATATTATTTTTAAAAGAATTAATTAAGTAAGATGGAAGAATAAGATTATTGTATTCTTATATAGGTGTAATAGATGATTAGTAGTACCACAAATGGGCAGATAAAAAATCTAATACAGTTGCAAAAGAAAGCTAAGGCAAGAGTAGATCAGGGTATCTTTGTAATTGAAGGCATTAAGATGTTTGAGGAATCAAGAGATTCGGGACATTTAATCAAAGCTTATGTGTCTAACAGTTTTTATGAAGATAAAATAGCTACAAATCCTAATTATTTTGATGGAATACCATACGAGATAGTTTTAGATCATGTGCTAAATGAAGCTGCAGAAACGAAAACTCCTCAGGGGATTATGGCTACAGTAAAGATGCCTTCATATACTATGGATGATATGATTAATAATAATGCCACTAATCTAGTGCTTTTAGAGGACATAAGAGATCCTGGAAACCTGGGAACTATTATTAGAACTGCAGAGGGAGCTGGTGTTACTGGAATTATATTAAGTAAAACCTCCGTTGATATCTATAATCCTAAGGTAATTCGTTCCACCATGGGAGCCATTTACAGAATGCCATTTGTATATGCCCAGGACTTTTTAGAGACATTACAGGTATTAAAAGAGAATGGTATCACTATTTATGCAGCCCATCTAAAAGGTGTACAGTTTTATGATGAAGTAGAATATGAAGATAAATGTGCTATCATGATTGGAAATGAAGCCAATGGTTTAAGTGATGAAAGCGCAGCTCTTGCAAGTAAATACATTAAAATACCTATGTGCGGTCAAGTAGAGTCATTAAATGCTGCTGTTGCTAGTGCTATATTAATGTACGAAATATATTCTCAGCGTAGAAATAAATAATTGTATTAAAGATACAGAACTACTAAGTACAAAAAGAGTTATCGAAACATTTTCAAGAGTTTTGATAACTCTTTTTTTCTGCAGCTTTCTATGTAGTAAATTTAATTCATATAATTTGCATTATTTTATCACATTTAGGCTAAATCAATGTTATAATAATAAAGGTTATATATGTATTTAAAATTAAGTGGTTACATTTACTATAGAGCAATAGGTAATTGCGAAACTTCTAAATTGTTAATATTTCATATGCGATTCATACAATTCTGGAGCGTAAGTTAAGCGGAATGAGCGTTGAAGCGGAGGAATTAGTATGAAGTGCATATGAAATTCGTATAAATAAAGAGTTTCGCAATTACCTAACATAGAGCTATTGTGAAAGGAAAATGTATGGCTGTTGAAGTATTTAATCGATATGAGAAAAAATATATCATTACTGATGAAGTATATCATCATTTGATAAAATATCTATGTGAGTATATGAGGGAGGATGTTCATAGTCAGAAGAATGCTTTTTATAGTATATGTAATGTCTACTATGACACAGAGGATAGTTATTTAATTAGGCAATCTATGGATAAACCAATCTATAAAGAAAAATTAAGATTAAGAAGTTATGGGCAAAAAAACTTAGATAGTATGGTGTATCTAGAAATAAAAAAGAAATTCGATGGAATAGTGAATAAACGGAGAACAGTTCTAACAATTAAGGAAGCACAAGAGTTTATAATAACTAAAGAAAAACCTGAGCATATGAAATATATGAATAAGCAAGTAATCAATGAAATAGATTATTTTATACGGAGATACGAAGTTAAACCCATGTTATACCTATCTTATGATAGGAGAGCAATGTATGGGATAGAGGATAATGATATACGTATTACTTTTGATACAAATATTCGTCACAGAAGGTATGATGTTGGACTTGAATACGGTAATTACGGAGATTTATTATTAGATGAGGGAACATGGTTAATGGAAATAAAGCTAAATAGAACAGCACCTTTATGGCTGTCAAAATTATTATCTGAATATAAAATTTATCCTACTAGTTTTTCAAAATACGGTACTGAATATAAAAAATATTTAATACAATTAAAAAATAAGTGTTAGGGATGGGAGATGTTATGTTTAAAACAATTTTTGGTGATATTGGGCTAGAAGCAATAGGTATGGATATTGGGGCCACTATTTTATGTGTATTAGTTGCAGTAGTATTAGGAATTATCATTAGTATATCATATAAAATAGTTACAAAGGGTAGGAGTAGTTCTAGTAGTTTTATTTTGAGTTTAATTATAATACCTGTAATTGTTACTGTAGTTATTATGCTTGTAGGTAATAATGTGGCTAGAGCATTTTCGATGGCAGGAGCTTTTACATTAGTAAGATTTAGAAGTACTCCTGGGGACTCTAAAGATATTACCTATGTCTTTTTAGCAATGGCAGTAGGACTTGCAACAGGACTTGGCTTTTTATCATTTGCAGCTGTGATAGCTGTACTAGTATCCTTATTGATTGTGGTATTTAACTTTATTGGTTTTACAGGGGCTAAAATGAAAAGCAGACAACTTAGAATAACGATACCTGAAGATATGAACTTTGATGGAGCTTTTGATGATTTATTTGTGAAATATACAAATAGTTTTATGCTAACTAAAGTAAAAACTACCAATATGGGAACATTATTTGAACTTACATATGAGATTCAATTGAAAAAAGAAGTAAGCCAGAAAGAATTTATGGATGAAATACGTTGCAGGAATGGGAATCTTAATATATCTATTGCTATCTTGGAATATAGCAACCAACAATTATAAAATAGAATTTTCATACTAAATTTAATCTATTTATTACCAAATTATAATAAACATTCCTTGTTATTTATATAAATATGCAGTATTATGTATATAGAAGTAGTTAATGAAAGGGGGAGTATATATGGAATCGATATATTGGTTAATTTTACTTGCTTTGTTACTATTAATAGAAATATTTACGTTAGGATTAACAACTGTTTGGTTTGCAGGAGGTGCATTAATTTCTTTTATTGTATCTATGTTTACTACTAATCTTTTTATACAGTTACCAATATTTTTTATAGTGTCCTTTTTGTTATTATTCTTAACAAGACCAATTGCCTTAAGATATTTTAATAAGCAACGAGTGAAAACAAATTATGAGGGGCTTATTGGAAAAGAAGGAAAAGTAACAGTAAGAGTTGATAATTTTAATAATTCAGGTGAAGTTATTTTAAATGGTCAAGAATGGACGGCTAGAGCACTAGACGATAAAGCTACATTTGAAGTAAATGAGAGAGTTGTAGTAAAAGAAATCGTAGGAGTAAAACTAATTATAAGCAAGAAAGAGGAGGAAATCTAAAATGGGACCAGAAGTAGTATTATATATTTTTATTGCATTAGTGTTAGTTGTAGCTGTATCTTGTGTTAAAATTGTACCTCAAGCAAATGCTTATGTAGTTGAGCGTTTGGGAGGATATCAAGCAACTTGGAATGTAGGTATACATATGAAGTTGCCTTTAGTGGATAAAATAGCAAGAAAAGTTATTTTAAAAGAACAAGTAGTTGATTTTGCTCCACAGCCAGTTATTACGAAAGATAACGTTACTATGAAAATAGATACGGTAGTTTTCTTTCAAATAACAGATCCAAAGTTATTTGCTTATGGAGTAGAAAGACCAATTATGGCTATTGAGAATCTTACAGCAACTACACTAAGAAATATAATAGGTGATTTAGAATTAGATCAAACATTAACTTCACGTGAAATTATTAATACAAAGATGAGAGTATCTCTTGATGTTGCTACTGATCCATGGGGGATTAAAGTAAATCGAGTTGAACTTAAAAATATTATTCCACCAGCTGCAATTCAAGATGCTATGGAGAAGCAAATGAAAGCAGAACGTGAACGAAGAGAGTCTATACTTCGAGCAGAGGGTGAAAAAACCAGTGCAATTCTAGTTGCAGAAGGTAAAAAACAAGCATTAATCCTTTCAGCAGAAGGTGAAAAAGCTGCAGCTATTCTTAGCGCAGAAGCAAAGAAAGAAGCTACCATTCGTGAAGCAGAAGGTGAGGCGCAGGCTATATTAGCAGTTCAACAAGCTAGTGCTGATGGTATTCGTTACTTAAATGAAGCTAATCCTAATCAAGGAGTATTAACATTAAAGAGTTTAGAAGCTTTTGCTAAAGCTGCAGATGGAAAAGCGACTAAGATTATTATTCCTTCTGAAATTCAAGGTATTGCTGGTTTAGTAAAAAGTGTTTCTGAAATTGGTAAAGAAGTTTAATGTAACATTATAAGAAGCATGAAGCGTGGTCAGCTCACTGACCTACGAATTGCAAATATCTGATTTAACGCAAAAAAGGACATTTTAGTGATGATATCATTAGAATGTTCTTTTTTATTAAGATAAAATTAAGAATTCTAATCTTGATAATAATAAATTGATCAGCTATTATATAAAATAGCAGATAATACTAATAAGTAATTTTAAGTTAATTGTAAAAGGAGAGAGTTTAGATGGAACGGTTAAAGAGGATTATAATATCACCCTACATGATTTTTCTTTTATTTACATTTAAACTTTTGGTTTATTATAGCTTAATCGATGTCAAATTAAATCATATCTTATTTATGACAGTGAGTATTGCAACTATGGCACTTATTTTTATAGGAATCAGCCGTAGTAAGATAAAAAGGAAAACAATTTTATTTCTATTTGTGTATAGTGCATTTAGTGTATTAATGTTTGCGGATTCTATGTATTATAATTATTATAATCAGACAGTTTCCGTAAAGCAATTATGGCAGGCAGCCAATGTGGCAGCAGTACCAAAAAGTTTTATTGAGACTTTAATACCAGCAAGTTTCTTATTATATATTGATATTCCATTTGTATACATCTATTTTAAAAAGCATGTAGAAGAGAATAAAGGACATTCTTTTAGCCTAAAGAAAGAAATGAGATATATTATAGCTTGTTTGTGCGGAATCTTTGTCCTTTTAGTTGTAAATCCTTTTGACAGCGTAGCTATAGAAAAAGTGAAAAGTGTAGAGTTTTTTACCAATCATGTAAGTGATATATATGGAGCTATAGCAGAAAACATTGGTACCGAAGAAGTTCCTGTAGAGGAAGTATTACAAACAGTTGAAGAAGTTACTACAACACATACAGGAAATAAATATACTGGAATTGGAAAAGACAAAAATCTAATTTTAATTCAAGTTGAAGCATTACAAGACTTTGTCATTGGTGCTACTTATAATGGACAGGAACTAACCCCTAACTTAAATGCATTGCTGAACAAGGATACACTTTATTTTGATCGTTATTATAGCAATATTGGAAAAGGGAATACGGTAGATGCCGAATTTAGTACGTTAAATAGTTTGTACCCAGTTATTGATAGAGAGGCTTATACCTTATATCAAGATAATGATTTTCATGGGTTACCATGGTTACTTAGAGAAAAAGGATATAGTGCATATGCAATACATGGATATAAAGGTGAATTTTGGAATAGAGAGAATGCATATCCAGGTCAAGGATTTGAAGATTTTTATAGTTTAGAAGATTTAGATGCTACAGAATCTATTGGGCTTGGTGTATCTGATAAGTCAATGTTCAAACAAGCAACACAGATAATAAAAGAAAAGAAAGAACCTTTCTTTAGTTTCATTATAACACTTACCAACCATCATCCATTTGTATTAGACGGTGAAGTATCATCTTTAACTTTACGTGAGGAAGATGTGAATACAAAGTTTGGCTCCTATCTACAAACGGTTCGCTATACAGATGAAGCCATCGGGGAATTTATCATGGAGTTAAAAGAAGAGGGCTTATATGATAATACAATTATTGCTCTATATGGAGATCATCATGGATTAAATGTATCAATGGATAATAATGAAGTTATTGTAAGTGATTTTTTAGGAAAGAAATATGATTATGATGAAATGTTGAATGTGCCAATGATGATTCATGTTCCGAATAGTGGAGTAAAAGAAACCATATCAACTACAGGTGGACAAATTGATTTCTTGCCAACGATAGCAAATATAATGGGTATAGAATTAGACAATCCATTTGTTCTTGGCAGGGACTTAGCAAATGCAAAGGATGGATTTGTAGCTTTTACTGCGTATTTGTTCGATGGTTCATTTGTTTCTAATAATGTAATGTTTCAAATATCAAGAGAAGGTGTATTCGATGGTAGTAGGGCATGGGATATTAATACTGGGGAAGAATTAAATGCAAGTGATTATGAAGAACTATATAACAAAGCGATTGCATTAAAGAAAACTTCAGTGGAAATACTAGATCAAAACTTAATAAAACATGATATTGTGAGTGAAGTAGATAAGACTGAAGAATAAGTAAAATAGGATATTCAAGGTTGCATAAAGGTATAATATTATATAAAGAAACAAAAGCTAGTAATATATATTACTAGCTTTTCTTACATATATTAAGAGGTCACATTCTCTATTTAGTAGGCGTGTAGAGTACGCAGATAGGAGCCACATATGAATGGATTTGATTTTGATAAAGAATATGGAATCGTCTTAGAGGGAGGCGGTGCAAAAGGGGCCTACCAAATTGGAGTTTGGAAGGCTTTTTTAGAACATGGTGTTAAAATTAAAGGTGTATCAGGAGTTTCTGTTGGTGCATTAAATGGAGCCTTGATTGCTATGGGGGATTTTAATGAAGCAGAACGTATATGGAGCGATATGACGTACTCTAAGGTTATGAATGTTAACGATGAACAAATGGATAATCTAATGCAGGGAAAAATAAAGGATCTAAGTATTAAAGAAATAACAAAAGATACAACCAAGATAATTATGGACAGAGGAATTGATATAACTCCTCTTAAAAGGTTAATTAATGAGTGGGTGGATGAAGAAAAAATAAGTAATTCAGAGATTGAACTAGTGCTTGGAACCTTTTCAATTAATAAAATGAAAGAAATTGAAATATCCGCGAAGGAAGCAGAGCCTGGCTATTTAAAAGACTATTTTTTAGCTAGTGCTTACCTTCCGGCATTCAAAAGTGAAAAATTACATGGTAATTCATATTTAGATGGGGGAATATTAAATAGCGTACCAGTGGATATGCTAATTAATAGAGGATATAAAAACATTATTATTGTTAGGATCTTTGGCATCGGTATTAATAAACCTGTTAAGATACCAAAGGATGTGAATATAATAGAGATTGCACCTAGGATAGATCTAGGAGGTATTCTAGAATTTAACAAGGCTAAGATAAATCGAAATATAAAAGTAGGTTATTATGATGGTCTTAGGGTACTAAGGTCGTTGAAAGGAAAAATTTATTATTTAAACTGGGACTTTAACGAGGAGAAAAGCTTAATATATTTATTTAAGGTTAATGAAGCAGTGAAGATGGCACTTTTAGAATACTATAAATTAGATATCTCAAAACCCATACTATATGATAGATATTTTATAGAATCAGCATGCCCAATGATGGCAAACACGCTAAAGCTAAGCAAAGGCTGGACTTATGAAGAACTTCTATTGTCTTTATTCGAATTAAGTGCAAAAACATTAAGGATACAAAAATATAATGTATATACAAGAGAAGAATTTAGTGATTTAATTCATTCTAAGTATAAAGTTAAAATGGAAAATGAAGAGAAGTTTCCTCTATTTGAAGAGTTAGTATTAAAATTAGTGACCATAAAAGAAGACAAATCAATCTTGACACATGAATAATAATAAATTATAATGTATAAATAAACAAAATGGTCATGGAGGTCTATGGTATGAATTTAAAAGGGCGAAGCTTACTAACGTTAAAGGATTTTGAGCCAGAAGAAATAGAATATTTATTATCTTTAGCAATGGAGTTAAAACACAAGAAAAAGGAAGGAATTACTGGTGAGAGCCTAAAGGGGAAAAATATTGCATTAATATTTGAGAAACCCTCCACCAGGACACGATGTGCTTTTACAGTAGCTTGTGTAGATGAGGGAGGTCATCCAGAATATTTAGGTTGTAACGATATACAACTAGGCCATAAAGAAAGTATAGAAGATACTGCAAGGGTTCTTGGACGTATGTTTGATGGAATAGAGTTTAGAGGATTTAAACAAGAGACAGTATGTAAGCTTGCTAAATATAGTGGAGTTCCTGTATGGAATGGGCTAACAGATACGTACCATCCTACTCAAATCTTAGCTGATTTTTTAACATTAAAAGAACAATTTCATACTTTAAAAGGTTTAAAGCTAGTATATGTAGGAGATGGACGTAATAACATGGCAAATAGTCTAATGATAGGCGCTACAAAGCTTGGAATACATTTTACAATATTAGCACCAGAAGAATTATGGCCAGAAGATGAGCTTGTTAACTTATGTAAAGGCTATGCTCTAGTTTCTGGAAGTAAAATTCATATTACAAATGACCTTAATGATGTAAAAGATGCTGATGCTTTATACACGGATGTATGGTGTTCTATGGGCGAAGAGAACTTAGCAGAAGATAGAATAAAATTATTAAAACCATATCAAGTGAATCATGAGTTAATGAAAAAAACAGAAAAAGATAGTACTATTTTATTACATTGCTTACCTGCAGTAAAAGGATATGAAGTAACAGAAGAATTATTTGAAGAACATGCTGATGTTATATTTGATGAAGCTGAAAATAGAATGCATACCATAAAAGCTGTTATGGTTGCAACACTAGGAAACTAAAAGAAAGGATGCCAAAGGACTTGACTCTATGGCATCCTTTCTTTAATATTAGGATAAATCATTATAAAAAATTGTACATAATTATAAGGAGAATGTATGGAACGTGTTGATAGTAATGTAGTGAGTAGGCTAGATGACAAAATAATAAAAGGGATTGTTGGCGATAAACTTATTGGTAGAGAGATAATAATATATGAGGAAGTGGATTCTACTAATCTTGTAGGCAAGAATTTAGGTAGGCAAGAAAACTCGGACGGATTTGTAGTAATAGCCAATAGTCAAACTATGGGAAGAGGAAGATTTTCTAGAGAATGGAGCTCCACTTGTGGGGGTGATATTTATCTTAGTATAGTTATAAAGCCTAATTTTACACCTGAAAAATCTAGTATGTTAACTATCCTTGCTGCACTATCAGTGAATAAGAGTATAAACAAGTATATTAATGATAATTATAATGATAACATACTTGGTGAGAATATAGCCAAGATAGAGAGTAAAATTAAATGGCCAAATGATATCACTATAAATGGGAAAAAAGTGTGTGGTATACTAACTGAAATTAGTTGTATGAAAGATAAGATAGAGTATGTTGTAATTGGAATTGGTGTAAATGTAAATAGAGAAATATTCCATGAGGGGATACAAGATACTGCCACTTCTATATATAATGAAATTGGCCAAATAATAGATAGAAATTCTCTAATTGCAGATATTTTAATAAATATGAATGATTATTATAAAAGGTTTCTTCTTATTGGTAACTTAAGTAATGTTGTAGAAGAGTACAATAATAATTTAGTTAATTATAATAATAAAGTTAAGGTAATCCAAAAAGAGATGGATTATACAGGTACTGCAATAGGAATCAATAATGAGGGTGGGTTACTAGTTAGAAAAGATGGGGAGAATGACGAACTAGTTACAATAATATCAGGTGAAGTATCTGTTCGAGGAATATATGGATATGTATAAGACTAATCAAATTAATTAAATCATTAATTAGGTAATTCAATTCTAGCTTACTCTATGTTTTACTTGAAAAATATATCTGAAACATATATGATATAAAATAGGTTATAAATATTTTATATAGAAAGGAAAGGTATATGAATCGCTGGAATACAAAGGTTATATGGGGAATTGGGTTGATTTTATTTGGTCTAGCATTAGCTGCAAGGGAATTTGAACTTATTACATTTAAAATATTTTTTCCAGGATGGTGGACCTTATTTATTATAATTCCTTGTGCAAAAAGTATTATGCAAAGAAAAAATAGTATCATTACCAATATAGGATTTGGCTTAGGTCTATTACTACTTTTTAATTCACAGGGCTTTGTTTCATGGGATATATTTGGAACTCTATTTATTGCGATTACCTTTTTGATTGTAGGTATATCCATAATATTCAAGAAACCTAATGATAACCATGATAGGATGGGGTATTCAAAGCATGTAAATACTGATTCTGGATATAAAGATGTACATGTTAAGCAAGATGAATATAAAAATGAAAATACAAAAAATTATAATACTGAGTATAGAAAAGATCACAGTGGCAGCAATTATTCAGCATTTTTTAGTACAAATAATCACCAATATGTGAACGAAGAGTTTAGAGGTGCAACCATAAGTTCTATACTAGGAAATGTTCAGTTAGATCTTAGAAATGCTATAATTTATGAGGATAGTGTTATTAATGTAACTTGTATACTTGGAGGTATAGATATCTATGTACCTTCTAATATACGTATAATTAATCAATGTACTGCCATATTAGCTGGTGTGGACTCCAATGTAATGTCCCCTAGAAACATGTCAGAGAACTGTTATACTATCTATATTAAGGGAAACTGCTTACTTGGTGGGATAGAAATTAAGTAGTGTAATTCATAGGAGGAAATCATGTATCTTGATAATATAGTTTTATGCGCAAGTAGTGCATACGAACAAAAGTATTTTTTAAATGAGGATTTTAATTCTTTACCAGAGGCTATTAAGGAAGAGTTAAAAATCATGTGTGTCTTATTTACAGAGGAGATTGGGGGAGTCTTGACATTAGAATTTGATGAGGAGGGTACATTACTTTTTAATGTAAGTAGTGATGAAGGTGACTTACTCTTTGATGAAATAGGAAGTGTATTAAAAATTAAGGAACTAAGTCGTAAGAAAGAAGAATTGTTAGAATCTTTAGAAATGTTCTATAAAGTGTTCTTTTTAGGAGAAAATATAGAGTAAAAAGATTCTAAAAAAATTTGAAAGAAGGATATTTATGCTTTTAGTTATAGATGTAGGTAATACCAATATCACATTAGGAGTTTTTAAAGATGAAACATTAGTTAGTAATTTTAGAATGACAACTAGTATTCAAAGAACATCAGATGAATTTGGAATTATGATATATGATTTATTGAAATTAAGAAATATCAATTTTAAAGAAATAGATTCTGTTATTATATCTTCTGTTGTACCTGGAATTATGCATGCTTTAAAAAGTTGTATAATAAAATACTTTAATATAAAACCAATTGAGGTAGGTGCGGGAACAAAGACAGGGATTAAGATTGCAACTCCCAATCCAAAAGAGGTGGGCTCAGATAGAGTTGTAGATGCTGTAGCAGCATATGAGTTATATGGTGGCCCTCTAATTGTCATTGATTTTGGGACAGCTACCACTTATGATTTAATTACAAAGGATGGTGCGTTTATAGCTGGTGTTACTAGCCCAGGGATACGAATTAGTGCAGATGCCCTTTGGAATGAAACGGCGAAATTGCCAGAAATAGAAATTAAAAGACCGGATTCTATTTTAGCTAAGGAAACTGTGACAAGTATGCAAGCAGGCTTAGTATATGGTTGTATTGGACAAACTGAATATATAGTTAAAAAGATGATTGAAGAATCAGGTTTATGTGATGTAAAAGTAATAGCAACAGGTGGACTTGGTAGAGTTATCGCAGAAGGTACCGACGTAATCGAGTATTATAATCCAGATTTAACTTTAAATGGCCTAAGGATTATTTATAATAAATGCAAAGGTAAAAATGATGAAACTAAAAATAGGTAACGTAGATATAGATGGGCCACTTATATTAGGCCCTATGGCGGGGGTAACAGACCTGCCATTTCGTCTTTTATGTAAGGAACAAGGTGCTGATTTAATCTATACAGAGATGGTTAGTGCGAAAGGGATACAATATAATAATAAAAATACAGAAGATTTATTATTAGTTAAGGAAGAAGAGAGGCCAGTGGCACTTCAATTATTTGGAGCAGATCCATATATACTAAGTGAAACAGCAAAAAAGATAGAACACCGTAATTTTGATATATTAGATATTAACATGGGATGTCCTGTACCAAAGATAGTAAATAATGGTGAAGGCTCCGCCCTTATGAAAGAACCAAAATTAGTAGGCGAAATTGTAAAAGCGGTATCAAGTGCAATTAAAAAGCCTTTAACGGTGAAGATACGTAAAGGTTTTAATGATTCCCTTGTAAATGCAGTAGAAATTGCTAAAATAGCAGAAGCAAATGGAGCGAGTGCAATTGCTGTACATGGAAGAACAAGAGAAGAATATTATAGTGGAAGTGCAGATTGGAGTATTATAAAAGCAGTAAAAGATGCAGTGTCAATTCCTGTAATAGGAAATGGAGATGTTTTTACTCCTTTAGATGCCATTAGGTTAATGAAAGAAACTAATTGTGATGGTGTTATGGTAGCAAGAGGTGCAAGAGGAAATCCTTGGATTTTTAAGATACTTAAAGAGTACATGAAATCAGGTATTTTAATTGAAAAACCTAGTGTAGAAGAAGCAGTAGCTATGATGTTAAGACATGCTAAAATGGCAATTGAATATAAGAGTGAATTCATTGGTATACGGGAAATGAGAAAACATGTTGCTTGGTATACATCTGGTTATCCTATGGCAACAAAATTACGACATCGAGTGAATGAAGTTAGTAATTATTTGGAATTAGAAGAATTATTAAATGAGTACTTAGAGAAAGTTAATACCATGGAAATTGATTAATATAAGAAACGTATAGTATAAATTATACTAAAAGTTAATATTAGAGGGATAACATTAACTTATATATTAAATCCATACTTTAAAAATCCATATATTATAAATACAGAAAAGGAATGAGTGAATACTTGTTCCTTTTCTGCATTTGATCTAGGAACCGAAAAATCTAGCAGATTGGTAAAAGTAACACTTGATTTTCTAGTGATAAAAGGATTAATATAGGTGAAAGACATAAATGGTTCTTATTAAATAAGCACCTCATAAGAAGAATAATAATATGATAGATGTATTATTAGTAATAATATTAGCCAATTAAATAGACTGGTGCGTATAAATATTAATCAAACTATCTAAAAATAAATAATTATAAGAAAATAGTTGATTTTTATATCTAAAAAGTGTAAGATAATATCTACTATAAAGACATATGTACGTAAACTACGGACATTATGAGAATAATGTCGTTTGGTTGTAAATGTTAGCGACTATGTTTGGGTTTAACTTGAAAGGGGATTAACATGAGTAAATTAAAAGTTGGAATATTAGGTGGAACAGGAATGGTTGGACAGCGATTCATATCACTACTTGAAAATCATCCATGGTTTGAAGTTACAGTGATAGCTGCTAGCCCAAGAAGTGCAGGTAAGACTTATGAAGAAGCAGTAGGAGATAGATGGAAGATGAGTACTCCAATGCCAACAGCCATTAAAGGCCTTATCGTTAAAGATGTAAATGATGTAGAAGATGTTAGTAAAGACATAGATTTTGTTTTTAGTGCTGTAGATATGACTAAGGATGAGATTAAGAGGATTGAAGAAGCATATGCCATAGCTGAAGTTCCTGTTGTATCCAATAATAGTGCTCATAGATGGACGCCAGATGTTCCTATGATTGTTCCGGAAATAAACCCAGAACATTTAGAAGTTATAAAGGAGCAAAAGGAAAGACTAGGAACAAAAAGAGGTTTTATTGTTGTAAAGCCAAATTGTTCTATTCAAAGTTATACCCCAGCATTACATGCGTTAAAAGAATATGAACCAAAGACGGTAATAGCAACTACTTACCAAGCTATTTCTGGCGCTGGTAAGACTTTTTCTGAGTGGCCAGAAATGATAGACAATATCATACCATACATTGGTGGTGAAGAAGAAAAAAGTGAGCAAGAACCCCTTAGAATATGGGGAAAAGTTGAAAATGGACAGATAGTGAAAGCGAATGAACCAGTTATATCTACACAATGCATTCGTGTATCTGTTAGTGATGGTCATACGGCAGCAGTTTTTGTTAGCTTCAAGAAAAAACCTAGCAAGGAAGAAATGATAAAAGCATGGACTGAATATAGGGGACTTCCTCAAGAATTGAATTTACCAAGTGCACCAAAACAATTTATTCAGTATCTAGAAGAGGAAAACAGACCACAAACAAAGCTTGATAGAGATTATGAAAACGGTATGGGCATTTCTATTGGTAGACTTCGTGAAGATACAGTTTATGATTATAAATTTGTTGGGTTGTCTCATAATACAGTGCGTGGTGCAGCAGGTGGTGCTGTCCTTACAGCAGAATTATTAAAAGCATTAGGATATTTTGATAGATAGAAAAATGAATTAGATAATACATTAGATATGTTATTAGATAAAACAAAAAGATTCGATTTCATAAGAAGTCGAATCTTTTTGTTTTATCTAATAAATTTATAGGTTGGTAGAATATATGAAATTATTTTAACCCAAATAAATATTTTATAAATTCCACACCATTTTCCGTTTGTTTGGAATTAGCAATTATACCAAGAACAGGATTATCAATAGGCTGACTTGAACTATCATAAACTACAACATCTTTTAAAGAAATTCCGTATGCGCTTTCTTCCCCAGTTTCTTCTAATTCCGCATAAACGAACTTTGGAGCTAGTGAAGTAATTAAATCAGATGGTAATACATCTGATAATTTTATAAAGTTGCCATAATAAGCGTAGTTTGCAAAATCAGATTCAGACGCTACTAAAATATCGATTTCTCCTGCAAAAAAGTAAGTAGCTAATTTTTGTTCATTAGCAAGAGTTAGCTCGGAAGTTTCTGTATAAGTACTAGTATAAAAAGAATTATCTATAATAAGTTGCCTACTATCATCTTCTGGTTCTATTCCTAATGTTTTACTAAATTCAGTTTTTAGGGTCTCTACATTATCGTTAGTAATAGCATTATTTATAACAGCTACAAATAATTTTGTTTCAGGTCGTGGGCCAAATATGGTAATCAATATATAAATAGAAAAAGCAACAATTGCAACAATTGCAATTAATTTATTTCGATAATAACTATTAAAGTATTCTAGTTTTTGTTTAAAATTCATACTTTTAAATTTTTCTTTTTCGCTAAGTTTATCCCGTTTCTTATAGATATCAGCGGAATCATCAAGCACTGATTCTTTTAATCGGCTTTCCTTTATCATAATAGTACCCTCTTTCTATTTATTATTAACTTAATACTTAACATTTTAGATTCAATACTAAGTCAAGTGTACCATATGAATGTCATAAAAAAAAGAACTTAATTCTTAAATATTCGTAAACAAAGTATGCATTACAGAAGCGTGCAGGAAGGAAGTTTTAAACAACTACGAAAGTTTCGTAAATTAACGAATATTTTACACAATGTTTACAGGAAATTTTTGTTACTAATTTTAGTTGTAATAGAGGAATAACTATTATATAATAAATAGATGTAAAGGCACTAATTTAATGGGGTTAGCTAGGTTTTACGAAAGGCTAAATTAATTAAATTTATAGAAAATAATAGTTTTTTTAATGTACTAATAAAGGGATTTGCAGGTTAAATGTAACGAAACTTTAGTAAAACTTAATATGCGAAAAAAACAACGCAGAAATGAGGGAAGAGTGAAAGAAAATATGAATTTAGAAAGGTTGCCACGATGTAATTCTTTCACTCATTTTTATTTGTGGCAATATCGCAGACAAGTCTGCGGTATGCAAAGGGTGTAAATATGAAATTCGGTTTTTTTGATGATGTTAAAAAAGAATATGTAATCACTACTCCAAAAACTCCATATCCATGGATAAATTATTTGGGGTCACAAGATTTTTTTTCATTAATTTCTAATACAGCTGGAGGATATAGCTTTTATAAAGATGCTAAACTTAGAAGAATAACTAGATATCGGTATAACAATGTACCACTTGATCTTGGTGGTGGACGTTATTATTATTTATATGATGAAGGTGATTTTTGGTCTCCTGGATTTGCACCTGCCAAAAAAGAATTAGATAGATATGAATGCCGTCATGGTATGGGATATACTAAAATTACTGGCGAAAGAAATAATATTTCTACTGAGGTTACTTTCTTTGTGCCACTGGATTTTAACGGTGAAGTACATAAAGTTGTGGTAAGCAATACTGGGAATGCAAAAAAACAAGTAAAGTTATTCTCATTTATAGAATGGTGTTTATGGAATGCGCTAGATGATCAAACTAACTTTCAAAGAAATTATAATACCGGTGAAGTTGAGGTAAAAGGCTCAGTTATATATCATAAAACAGAGTATAAAGAACGTAGAGATCATTATGCATTTTTTTCAGTAAATACAGAGATTGCAGGATTTGATTCAGATAGAGAAAGTTTTATTGGTACATATAACGGCTTTAGTGATCCCGAAGCTGTTATAAATGGCAAGTCTAATAATTCCATAGCAGATGGATGGTCGCCAATTGCATCACATAGCTTAGATATTACCTTGAATCCAGGAGAAACAAAAGAATATGTATTTATATTAGGGTATGTAGAAAATGCAGTAGGTGATAAATGGGAATCAAAAAATGTAATAAATAAGAGTAGAGCAGAAGAAATGATAAGTAGATTTACTACTGCTAAGGATGCAGATAATGCCTTAGATGAATTAGGGGCTTATTGGGATGGTTTGTTATCGAAGTATAATGTTGAATCCAATGATGATAAATTAAATCGTATGGTTAATATATGGAATCAATACCAATGCATGGTCACATTTAACCTTTCAAGAAGTGCTTCCTATTTTGAATCTGGAATTGGAAGAGGAATGGGATTTAGAGATTCTAATCAAGATTTACTAGGATTTTTACACCAAATACCAGACCGTGCAAGAGAGAGAATTATAGATTTGGCTTCTACTCAATTAGAGGACGGTGGAGCATATCATCAATATCAACCACTTACAAAGCGTGGAAATAATGAAATTGGCGGCAACTTTAATGATGATCCATTGTGGTTAATTCTTGCAGTGGTAGCATATATTAAGGAAACAGGTGATTATAGTATATTAGATGTGATGACACCTTACGATAATGACATGGATAAAGTGGCACCACTTAGTGATCATATAAAAAGGGCTTTTGATCATGTGATAAATAATGTAGGTCCTCATGGTCTCCCTTTAATAGGTAGAGCTGACTGGAATGATTGTTTGAATCTAAACTGCTTTTCCACCGAACCAGGAGAGTCTTTTCAAACCACTACAAGTAAAGATGGTAGAGTTGCTGAATCTGTAATGATTGCAGGAATGTTTACCTATATTGGAGCAATGTATGGCGAGTTAATGAGAAAAATCGGCAATGAAGAAGAAGGCAATAGAGCTTATAAAGAAGTAGATAAGATGAAAGATATTATTATGGAACATGGATATGATGGTGAATGGTTCCTAAGAGCATATGATGATTTTGGTAGAAAAATTGGAAGTAATGAATGTGAGGAAGGAAAGATATTTATTGAATCACAAGGATTTTGTGTTATGGGTGGCTGTGGAATCAGTAATGGATTAGCGATAAAAGCCTTAGATGCAGTAGAAGAAAGACTTGGTACGAAATACGGTCTTGTACTGAATAATCCTGCCTTTACTTCCTATTATGTTGAATATGGTGAAATATCAACTTATCCTGCAGGATACAAAGAAAATGCAGGTATCTTCTGTCACAACAATGCGTGGATTATGTGTGCAGAAGCAGTAGTTGGAAGAGGAGATAAAGCTTTTGATTACTATACGAGAATAGCACCAGCCTATACGGAGGAATATAGTGAAATTCATAGAATGGAACCTTATGTATATTCCCAAATGGTTGCAGGAAAAGATGCAAAACGTTTTGGTGAAGCAAAAAATTCATGGTTAACTGGAACTGCATCTTGGAACTTCGTTGCAATTACACAATTTATATTAGGTGTAATACCAGAATATGATGGGTTAATGATTGAACCAGCGATTCCGACCTCTTGGGAAGAGTATAAGGTAACAAGAGTATTTAGAGGAGATACTTATGAAATACATGTTAAGAATCCAAACCATGTATCAAAAGGTGTTAAGGAAATGTTACTTGATGGTATAAAAGTGGAGGGTAATATAATACCTTTATGTGGTGATGGTTTATTGCATAAGGTTTTGGTTATCTTAGGTTAATATTACATAAAAAAGAACTTCTATTCAATTAGAAGTTCTTTTTATAAATAATTGTATATCAAACAGTATATAAAACCATATATTAATTGAAACTATTAATGTAATATAAAAATTATAATTATTTTCTTTTTATGTATTACTCCTTGCAAAATAAAATAAAAAGGGGTATTATGAATTATAAAAATTTCATAGGAGGATATCATGATGAAAAAAAGAAGTTCTTTACTCATGGTCGTTGTTTTGATTCTAGCTATTGCACTTTACGGATGTGGAGGCAAAAAGGAGGAGGAACCAAACAATGAAAACACTCCTGGAAATAATCAGTCTTTAAACACCCCCCAATATGGTGGGGCAGTAGTTGTTGGAATTTCACAGGATTTAGATAGTCTTGACCCACACAAAGCAGTTGCGGCAGGAACTAAAGAAGTTTTATTTAATGTTTTTGAAGGGCTTGTAAAGCCTGACAAGGATGGGAATTTAGTTCCAGCTGTTGCAGAAAATTATGAAATATCTGAAGATGGTAAGGTTTATACCTTTACACTTAGAAAAGATGTTAAGTTTCATAATGGAAATCTTGTAACAGCTGATGATGTTGTATATTCATTACAAAGAAGCGCCGGTTTGCTTGAAAATGCGGATCCATCCGTATTTGTGGAAACGGCGCTTTCTAATATTTTAGAAGTCAACAAAATTGATGAGGGGACAGTAGAGGTCGTATTAGAAAATGGTGATACCGAACTAATAGGATATCTAACCAGTGCAATTATTCCAAAAGACTACGATGAAATAGGTACTGTACCAATTGGTACTGGTCCGTTTAAGTTTGTTTCTTATCAACCACTAGAAAGTTTTAAGGTTGTTAAAAACGAAGACTATTATATTCCAGGAGCACCTTATTTAGATGAGGTAACATTTAAGATCGTTCCAAATAATGATGCAGCTATGCTAGAACTTATGGCCGGAACAATAGATGTATACCCATATCTTACAGATGCTAGCGCAGAACAGTTAAAAGGAAAGTTTAATATTTTAGAAGGTAATATGAATCTAGTGCAAGCCTTATTTTTAAATAATGAAGTAAAGCCATTTGATGATGTAAGAGTACGTAGGGCTTTATACTATGCAATAGATAGGCAAGGGATTATTGATATGGTAGCAGGTGGTAAAGGAACTATAATCGGTAGTAATATGTTTGTAGGATTTGGTAAGTATTTTAATGAAGAAGTTACCAATATGTATTCCTATAACATAGAAAAGGCAAAAGAGTTATTAACAGAAGCAGGTTATCCAAACGGATTTACATTTACAATTACAGTTCCATCAAACTATACATTCCACGTTGATACTGCTCAAGTCATTGTAGAACAGTTAAAATTAGTGGGCATCACGGCTAAGATACAACAAATAGAATGGGCAAGTTGGATTAGCGACGTTTATAAAGGGAAAAACTACGAAGCTACTATTATAGGCCTTGATGCTAAATTAGCTGCAAGAGATGTATTAGAACGTTATAAATCCACAGCGGATAATAATTTCTTAAATTATAAAAGTAGTAAATATGATGAAATTATAGACAAAGCAATCTCTAGTGTTAATGAAGAAGAAAAGATAAGTTATTATAAAGAATTACAAAAAATATTAGCGGAAGATGCGGCTTCCGTGTATATCCAAGATCCGGCACTTTTAGTTGCAGTGAATAAAGCCTTAGGGGGATATAC
>JAEWHU010000072.1 GCA_023387635.1 Bacillota bacterium | reverse complement strand
GGAATAGGTACCCCAAAATGTCGTTGCCTTGAAATACACCAATCCCATTTTAGGTTAGAAACCCATGAAATATAACGGTTTTTCATTGTAGGTGGATACCAATTAATTTCATCTGTAGCTTTCAAATAGCGTTCTTTATCCGTTAATATATCAATATACCATTGTTTCGAAGGAATGATTTCTACAGGTCGCCCGCAACGCTCATGTGTTGATACCAAATGTGTCATTGTATCTTGTTTCATTAATAAACCTTGCCCAGATAATTCCTGAGTGATAATTTGTCTTGCCTTTTCTACTCTTAAGCCTCCAATGATAGGGATTTCTTTATCAATTGTACCGTCTAATGTAACAACTTTTTTGTAAGGTAATTGATACTTTTCATACCATTTGGTATCTGCTATATCTCCAAAAGTGGCACACATAACAATGCCTGTACCTTTATCTAATTCAACTTCTTCATCCCCTAATATAGGAATCTCGTGGTTATACAAAGGTGTAATAGCTTTTTTTCCAATATACTTCTTATAACGCTCATCTTTATTATTAATAAATAAAGCTACTACACCATAAAGTAATTCTGGTCTAGTTGTTGCTACTATTAATTTTTCTCCATCTACCTCAAATGGAATATAGTTAAAACTAGTCTCTTTTTCTACGGTTTCTAAATCAGCTTGAGCAATGGATGTTTGGCATTCTGTGCACCATAGTACTGGAGCTTCTTTCGTATATGCTTTGCCTTTCTTTACTAATTCTAAGAACAAACGTTGGGAAATACGTGTTGTTTTAGGATTTATTGTTTCATATTGTAAATCCCAATCAACGGAAAAACCTAGTGACTGCCATAATGCCCTAAATTCATCTTCATATTTTTTAGCTATATCGGTACATTTTGTTGTCATCTCATTTCTTGATAAGTTTTTTGCTAATACATTATATTCTTTTTCTACTAATCGTTCTGTAGGTAAACCATTGTCATCAAAACCAAATGGATAAAATATATTATAACCTTGCATTCTTTTAAATCTAGCAATCATTTCTGCCTGAGTATAGGAAAAAATATGTCCTATGTGTAATTCACCACTTATTGTTGGTGGTGGGGTATCAATAGAGTAGATTTCTTTTTGGCAATTTGGATTATAGGAATATATATTATTTTCCTTCCAAAGTTGTTGCATTTCCTTTTCGATTCTTGATGATTCATAATGTTTTTCCATGATTTTCATCCTCCAATATATTATAAAATAAGAAACAAAAAAACGCCCTAAGCATACACTACATATGCTTAGGGCGAACTATTTACGTCCGTGGTACCACCTAAATTCAGATTAAAATCATCTGCTCTTTAACAGTGCGGGATTTATAGCTACAAATCCGATACTGCTTTCCTTTTAACGGTAGAAATCTCCGGTGAAGTCTACTTAGGGATATTCCCTTTTCAGTTCACAGCTCAAAGGCTACTTCCATACTCTCTTCATGAAGATTTTCACCATCCATCTTCTCTCTGTTAATCCAATGAGTATGTACTCCTCCTCGTCAACGCTTGCTTCATATTTTGTCTAAGTATATTATAGTTAATAAGTTTTGTCAATAATAACAATGATAATTTTCCTTTGGTGGAAAATCATAGATTTAATAAGTAGATTCGTTAACTTCTATTTCTTAAGTATTCAATTCTTCTGTATTCTGAAGTATACTCATACTATTACGACATTATTATTACTAAGTACTTTATTAATAATAAGAAAAATGATTAGGTATACGAATATATGCGCGTATGTGTTCATCTTTGTTTCGTTCGAGAATACGAGAAATATTGTCATTGTAGGTATTGCCTTCCGCTACAATGATTGTATTTGTCTTGTTCTCTAATACAATACCTATATGGTCATGTTCTAGATTGATAAAAACTCTATCATACAGGACAATATCTCCAGCTTCAGGAATAAATTTATCATCACGACCACTGTGATATTCTATTCTTTTATCACCAATGGCAAAATCCTCCCAACCACCGCAACCTGCAAGGCTGCAAGATATGCACTCATTAGGGCTATATGGAATAGAAAATCCGGCTTTTAAGCAACAATAATAAACAAACCCAGCACACCAATTTCTATCTGCCTGTTCAAGATTCCATTTTGGAAATAAGCTAACAATTGGTTGTATATTTGATTCCTCGTTTGGTATAATTCCATGGAAAGGCCGTAATGCCTCTGACTTTGCGATTTCTGCTAGTTTTGCTCTAGTTGACATGTAGACTCCTTTCAGGATGTGTTTTACTTACTATTAAGCACTTTTCTCATAAGGAATATATTGTCTTGTTGTGCTTCTTTTGAAAATCCGCACTTTTCATATAATCGTACCGGTCCAACAAAGTCGAATGTTTCCCTATTTTTATGCAAGTATGGATAACCCTCTATAGCAATATAGCCGTCTGCCTCCGCATCCATAATAACTCGCTCTAAGAGTGCTGTTGCTATACCTTTCCCTCTATATTCTGGTGAAACTTCAAAACACATAAGAGATTTTGTACGTCCGATATTATTTTCATTAGCGAATGAAGGTATTTGACGATAATATGTTTTATCATTAGCATTACACCAAGCGATTGCAATACCATTATCATATGCTAAATATCCTTTTAAATCACCTTCCTGAATAGCCTTTTTGGCAATATTTCTAAGGGTTAGCCTCAAGCCTTCTTTGCCACCTCCATTGATTTCAACTTGACTGAAAACGTTGTGCTTTATCTGGTCATTTGTCATATTGAGTGTACAGCAATAACATGGTTGCATGGGGGAATTATCGGTGAATGCCCGGTTATCAAAAAAATCAAAAAAGTCCATTGCGAGTTCTGGTGTTAATGCTTTAATAATATAATTCATATCTTTACCTCCGAATATTATATTTAATATCTTTACTACAAATTCTTTTATTTACTGCTTTAACAGAAAAACAATGAACTAATCTAATTTTTAAATAAGCAAGTCCACATAAAGTCCAATCCCTGTATAGTGTTTGGTACTCTGTTTCTATATTTTCTGATTTCAATAATTTCAAAATGAGGTGAAAATAACTGGATTAGTCTTTCTTTTGAAAACGCAACACCAATACGTCTTCTCTGTTGGTAGAATTCCCAATCATCCACTTCATCCGCACAATTCTCACCCCAAGCGAAACATACCAGACCAAAGTATCCACCTGGTTTAAGAATTGACTTAAGTAATTCTATGTATGTTAATCTTCTATGTGGCGGCAAATGGTGAAGCATTCCTGAATCATATGCAAAATCATATTTACCATATATGCCTCCTTTAAGTACGTCTTGACATCTGAAATCAACACTGACACCATTTTGCAAGCCAATTCTATTTGCATTGTCAATAGCACTTGTTGAAATATCGATAGCTGTTACAGATACACCATGTTTAGCCATGAAGATAGCATTTCTACCTTCTCCGCAACCAAATTCAATGGCAGAAGTAATAGGTAATCCTTTTTCGATAAACTCCACTAAATTTTCATCTGGTACGTCATTCTGGATAATAAAATTCGCTGGATGTTCTCTTAATTCATAAAATTCATCCCAAGAAACACTTTCAGTTTGACTATCTAGTAGTTCCATTAAGTCATCATAATTATTAATAAATGGTTTCATACTGCCCTCCTGATTTATTTCTACAATTGGTAACAATTGTGATACATTTTAGAAAGATTATGTAAGATGTTTACTGAAGATAATGCCTATACTACACAATGTTTCCCATTGGAATCAAGCCACTCTATAATGAAATCGAATCTTTCTTTCGTCAATCCATGACCGCCTTGATATCTTTTGTGGTGCAGGTTGTGTAAGGCTTTAAATTCTGAATAGGTTAGGCTGGCTTTTTCAACGATATAGGAAGCATCTCTTGAATATTTATCATCTTCTGCAGAAACAATAAGTAGTCGTCTTGGTGCAATACAAGATACCAAATTATATATATCGTATTTGCTGTAGAAGTTCGGAATTACACTCGCCATTTCAATGCCAACATTATTTAACATGCGATTTTCATAAGTACAAGCACTACCGCTTGCACAACTAAAAGCTATTCGTTCATCTAACGCAGAAAGAAATAAAACAGTATTACCACCATATGAATGTCCAAGTGTACCAATACTTTTATTGTCAACATAAGTAAGATTAGAAAGCAAAGTTATCCCACTCATAGCATCATCTAGAACCTTTTTCATTAAATAATCGCCTTTTATTATACGGTAGCACATTTCATTATAATGCTGCCAAAAGTCACCGTTATCTGAGAGAGGTTCTATTCCATGTGCATTTTTACGTCTTTCCTCAAAACATATTGAATCAGGAGCTAACACAACAAATCCCTTTTTCGCCAACTCAGGTCCAAAAGCTTGCAAAGGATTTCCAGCTAAACCGCAAACTTCACTCTTTCCTATATGATGCTCCCTGTTGTGCTGGTGATTGATGAGAATAGCTGGATTTTTATCAAGTATTTCTGGAAGCAAAAGAAAAGCAATGACTTTGTCTCCGTAAGAATCATACTCAATTAATTGTTTTGTATATCCATCTTCCTTTGTGGAGTCCATTAGTCTATACTCAACATGAGGTATGGTATTAGAAGCTATAATTCCAATTGCTTCTTTTATCTCATTTCTTAAATTTACTATGTTACTCACCTCGCTTAATATAAATAATCAGTAGTCTATTCAGCTCCTAGAACAAATCTTTGGTGAGGATAACCGCTTATTTCAATTAGTTCAGCAGGCTTAAATCCAAGACTGATATATAGAGCCCTTGGAGCAATACCTTATCAGTATATTAAAAGGTTGTCGCTATGTTAATATAAACCACAATAGCATGAGAAAATACTATAGAAACTCGTTTTCATGGGCCTTAAAAAAGTCATAATAGGTACGTACATTTTTTAGTTCTGTCCAACGTTCTACCGTAACAGGATTCTCATCAAGGTTATAAATTTTCGCTCCCCGCATAGCAAGCAGGAATGGTGAATGGGTTGATATAATAAATTGACATCCAAAAAACCTTGCTGACTCCTCAAGGAAGTTCACCAATTCTATTTGACGTTTTGGAGAAAGACTGTTTTCAGGCTCGTCTAACAAATAGAGTCCGTTATCACCAATTTTCTCACTAAAATATAGAAATGCACTCTCCCCATTAGAATATTCCCTTACATTATCAATTAGTTCGCTTCTAACAAAGCGGGACTGGGTTTTACGCCTGGCACTATTCACTTTTTTCAACTGATCGTAATCAACCATTGATTTCATCTGAAATTGAGCGTATTTTGCATCCAGGTATTCATCAAATAACTTTTCCCTTTTCAAGTCGATACCTTCATTCAAGTTCCGGATGTTTAGCATATAATCAAAGACATCATCGCTTGTAATGATTCTGCTGTTTTCTGGAATGTCTTCTTCTGTATTCATATAGCACAGATTGACATAATCAGGGAAAAAATTAGATTTGTTATAAATAGAATCACGGTGGATTCCTGTCTTTTCAGCAATAACATTTAGTGCGGTAGATTTTCCAGAACCATTGCCCCCATATAATATAGTAACAGGCTCAAAATCAAGCCTGTGAAGGTCATGACCAGATAGTATCTTAAATGGATAAAAGGAGTCATAACAATTCCTTTTGATACTCAGAATAAAATCAAACTCCATGTCAGCGTTTGGGAATGTAAAAGATTTTAAATAAACCACGATACTCTCCTAATCTTATTTTAATTCGTAATTATACAATTATGACGTAACAGTGAAAAAAACGTCCTAACTGATATTACAGATGTTCTATTAATCTAACTTATGTTCAAGTAAATCAATAATTCTGTATAACCCTAAAAATAGAAAGGATACCGCTAGAATACCAATAATAAGGTAAAGATTATTAGGATTATATCTGTTAAATAGTGAGCCGCCCTCAATAAAGATAAATGTTTGTATTATTGCAAATAAAAATGTAATGGCGGAAAACCTCAACATAATTTTAGATATATATTTTTTCATTAAAACCTCCTCAAAATATAATTAATGATTAATATTTTCATAACTATTACGATAAACTTATAAGATTATACCACAATTTAACATCTAATCCAATGTTTTAAAACTAGTTTCTATTTGGCATGTATATAAATCTTTGATTAATATGAAATTCTATAATATATGCTTAAGAATAACATGATGAAAAAATGCAACATTTCTAAATTCAGGTATTTCCTCAGCTGTACATTCAAGATTATACATGTTTGAAATCCAATCAGCTTCTGTTTTTTTGCAGTCAATGTTATGCCATACCAATTTATAAAACAATTTTCCCCACGGTGCATTTACCGTTTCAAGATACCCTTGAACATTTATATATTTACTCATGTATTAATCCTCTCTTAAACTTGCACTAAATAGGTGTAGTTGCATATCTGTTTAAATCGCGTTATGAATACTGGAATCATTGCACAGTTTATTTAGATAAACTGGAATATTATAGTTCAATATCTACCATATACTCAGCATCGATCAAAATATAATTACAGTTATGCTCTTTACATAACCGCAAGTTTTCAGAATTTTCTTCAATCATTGATTGTGATGTGCCGTATGAGTCATCAAGTCGTCTTTCAATAGCATTAGCATATTTTTTAACATCTGAAAAGTGATTTTCAATATACTCTTTAGTCATAATAAGACAATAATACTTAATTTCTTTCAAATACTCATTACCAAAATCAGCTTTCCAATCAAAAGGAATGTAACAACCTTCAATCACAAGGTTTTGATGATTTTCGACTGCTGTTTTGATGATTTCTTTAACAATAGACCAAAGATAAGGAACAAGTTCCTCATCGTCTTCTGGTGTTAATGCTATATTGCCACTTCTAATAAGTCCCATTTTTAAATGGTCAATAGATAGATATGTAATTTTATATTTTTCCAATATCTTTTGTGCCAATACAGTTTTTCCAGTGTGTGAAGCACCTGCAATTAAAATAATCATTTTATCATCCTCTTCCAATTTTTAATATATCTATAGTAAAACTGAATTTAATATTGCTAAGTTTGTATAGTCAATTAAAATTATACAAATATAGTATTACTTATAATTAAACAACTTCCACTCTGTGTATTTATAAATGAAATATCATTTATAGACAATCCAGAGACCGTTACTTTCTTAATTACTGGACTAAAATGAAATTCTGTATAATAGTCTATGGAATCTTCAACATCTTCTAAACTGATATCCGGAACATTAGAGATTTTAGGCATAGAGGGGTAATGTTTTGTAAAATCTCCACCCAGCCAAAGACTCCACAGCTCGATTTCACTATCTGGTTTCATATTCTTCAATAAATATTCTTTAAAATCCGATAGGACTAATTTGTTTGTGGATATATAAATCGAATTATAATATTCTTTTTTTATAAAATGGTCAATCTCTGGGTATACATATCTCTTATGATAATTCTTTTCAATGACCAATCCATCAACGCCATAAAATTCAGGCATTTTTATATCTGATGATAGTATTAATACATGACTCATTTGTAAACCTCCAGCTATTACTATTTATCAACTTAATCAATCAATTCAATTGCTTGTTTTAATACGATATCTGGTGTTTTTCCTGATATATCAAGTTCGAACTCATTTATTAATAATGCTCTATTATTTATCTTCTCACTACTTTTTTTCAACAGTTCAAAATCTATTAAACC
>JAEWHU010000043.1 GCA_023387635.1 Bacillota bacterium | reverse complement strand
ATGTCATAGTATTCCAAGCAAAATTAAATAATCCACCATCCGATGCTGGTCCTGATGAAGTAATTAACTTAATATCAGGATATACTTCTCTAATTGCTGTAACAAACTTAGTATAACGTGTAAAATAGATGGATTCCCAGTTTTCATTACCAACTCCTAAGTATTTTAATTTAAATGGTTCTGGGTGCCCCATGCTAGCTCTTACACTTCCCCAAGTTGTTGTTACATCACCATTACAAAACTCAATTAAATCAAGTGAATCCTGAATATATTCCTGTAATTCCTCATCATTGGCAGCAACCCCTTGTTTATTACCAGACCTTGCTTGACAGGACAATCCAGCATTAACAACAGGAACTGGTTCGGCGCCTAGGTCTTCACATAATAAGAAATATTCATAGAAACCTAAGCCATAACTTTGATAATATGGATGCTCTTTCGTTCCAATCCATAGATTTGTATTTTGCTTTCTTTCTGCTACATCACCAATGGTATCCTTCCAGCGATAAGCACTAGTTAGTGGATCGCCTTCTACGATACATCCTCCTGGAAAACGGATAAAACTTGGATTTAAGTCTTCTAACATTTTAACAAGATCAGGACGAAGGCCATTTTCACGATTCTTATATGTATTGACTGGAAATAAGGATACCATATCAACATCAACAGTTCCCTTACTATCAAGAACCAATGATAATGCGCCATTTTGAGCATCACTTTCTGCCTGAATAATAATGGTGTACTTTACCCATTCATCTGTTATATTAGTAATTACTCCACTACCAATATTTTTCTTCCTTTTATCTAAAAGATTCACCTTTATATTTCCTTTATAATCTTTACTTCTTAGGTACACACTAAAACGATATTCTTCTTTCCCTGTATATCTAATTCCTTCTAAAAATCCACCATTTATAATTCCTGCTTCTTGATTTGATGCGTTGGTAATTTGTAAATAGTTTGGATTATTTTCATTTAAGGGTGACGTATTTTGTATTTCTAATATACTCTCGCCAATACTTGTATATCCATGCAATGCACCTTTACTTGCCAATTCTTCGGTATATTCAAAAGAGCGATTCTTAATTAACTCCCCATAGATTCCACCATCTGCTGCAAAATTAATATCTTCAAAAAATAAACCATACATCATACTACCAATATCTACACCTTTGTTTGTAGCATTAATATTAAGAGTATATTGATTGATAATCTCTTCTGATACCCCGACACCTTCATGCATAACATTCATATCTGGCGTTTCTTCTAAGTCTTTCCCGTGCTCAACTTCTTTCATGCCTTGTTGCCCCAAGGTCTTATGTAAGCTTTGATACAGCGTAGCCACTAGGCCTACCACTACAAATATTGCTAGTATAGACAATATTACTTTTGTTACACCTCTTCTCTTCACCCTATGCCTCCCATAATACACCAGTTATAAAACAGTTTTTATTTTATTATTATCTAAATAAATTTAGCAAATACTAAACTAATCACATTATACTACATGACCAAAGCTTATGTAAAGTATTTCTTCTACAATTTTACATTTCATATTCATAATGTATATTCTCTAGTAAACTGAATACAATAAAATAAAAAAGGTGGAATTTTCATGAAAATCATGCATAGTATCAAACCTAGTTTATTACGAATTTTTATAACAATAATTATTGGCACACTAATGCATTTTATATTTGATTTTTCTGGTAAAAATGCTATTATTGCAGCTTTATGTCCAGTGAATGAAAGTGTTTGGGAACATTTAAAACTCTTATTTTATCCTGTTTTAGTATTGTCTATTGACGAATGTATAGCAAAGAAAGTTAACTCAAACTTTATACTTGCAAGAACTATAAGCATAGTCATAGGTATGTTAACGATTGTCATCCTCTATTACGCTTATACTTGGATATTTGGTAAAAACTATACTGTTATTGATATCGCTATCTATATCATAAGTGTCTTTATTACTTATGGAATTAGTGCTATCTTAGAAGAAAAAAAGTTTATACTTTTTCCTTACCATAAAACTCTTAGTATTATAGCTATATTAATTATTATTACATTGTTTACGATCTTTACTTATAATCCTCCTAAAATCAATTTATTTCGTGATCAGAGTACAAATACTTACTCTTATTAAGTTAGAAATACCCTTTACTTTATAACTTCATTGTGTTAAAATAGAGTCATTAGAATACAATACACAAGAACAGGAGACAAAAGGATGAGCAAAAATATTAAAACCTCTGCTGTGGACAACTTATTTGAAGCTATTTTAAGCTTAAATAATCCAGAAGAGTGTTATACTTTTTTTGAAGATATTTGTACTGTGAATGAGCTGTTGTCTTTATCTCAGCGCTTCGAGGTAGCACGTATGTTACGTAATCAAAAAACATACCTTGAAATTGCTGAAAAGACAGGTGCATCTACTGCAACTATTAGTCGAGTTAATCGTTCCCTTAATTATGGTAACGATGGATACGATATGGTTTTCACTAGAATTTCTGGTTATAAAGAGGATAATTAAACATTAAATTACGTACCTATAATAACTATGTTACTACCTTGTAGTAAAAGTTACTATATAATAGTACAAGTCCAAAGCAAAAGCCCTATGAGATACAGCTCACAGGGCTTTGTTTTATTTTATATAAATTTATTTATTATACGAAATTATATATTTACTTTTTATTATTTTCTTTACTATTCTCTTTATTGTCTTTATTATTTTCTTTTTTATTACCGACTATATAATCATCTATTATCTTCTCAATCATTTGTTTCTTAACATATACATCAAAACTTAGCATACAAATAAATGAAAATGTATTTAAAAATTCTTTTTCCTCATCATCTTCAATATCAGTAAAGGTATCTTTAGATTTGTTAAACTTCCTAATCACATCTTTGACTAATGAATTTACTTGTTCTCTTTCGTTACCAAACACAGCTCTATAAATTTCTTCTAATCCAATCTCTGATTCTCCACCATAATACTTTTCTGTAAGGGGACCAAATATACTCTGAATATCATTAATAGTTAAAATATTTTTAAAATAATAAATAAATATTAATAATAGTATATGCTCTTTTGAATATTTTTTTCTATTTGGTGATGGTAATAAGTTATTTTTAGTATAGTTATTAATCATGGTTTTTGTAAGCAGCTTATCCTCCGTATATCGCTTGGAAGACTTTAAATGCTTATCCATGAATGTAGTTACTTGGTCCATATATAAATCAATATTAGGAATATCATCTGGGTCAATGTAATCTAGCGTCTTAATCTTTTCTATTATACTTCTTATCCACTCATCGCTACTCATATCCATTTTTAATCACCTCTTAACCCTATTATATAGTATTAAATACTAGATGTAAACATATTTTTACCATTAAACATAGGAATAAAACGATAAAACATAATCCATATTAATTTCATATTTTAATTTACTTTTTTAACATGGTGCATATAATACCTATGGAGGTGAAATTATGTGTCCTGAAGAATTAGTTCTATTTATTTCAACATTAGCAATAACCATAGCAAAAGATAAAAACACGGATGAGGTAAATCTATTATCCGTAATTTTTTCACAACTTGGTGATACACTTGCTACCATTGCTACAAGTAGAGAATGTAATGAAAACAAGGCGTCCACTGATTCATCTAAGTGTTGTGAATCACCAGATATTACCGAACAATAAGAATTCTAATAGTTGTCTTAGACTTCTATTCATGCTATAATAAACATATGTTTGTTGTGACTAGTCATGAATTAATTCAGATAAATTATCCATTACTAGTGATACAAAATTACATAAGTCAGGTGGTAAAAAAAACATGAGTATATATGATACACTTAATAAGGAACAAAGAAGAGCTGTGGAACATGATAAAGGTCCACTATTAATATTAGCGGGTGCAGGCTCAGGTAAAACTAGAGTTCTAACCCATCGTATTGCATATCTAATGGAATACCGTGATGTGAATCCTTGGAATATTATGGCCCTAACTTTTACTAATAAAGCTGCAAAAGAGATGAGGGAACGTGTTGACAAAATCGTTGGTTATGGTTCTGAAAACATATGGGTAAGTACTTTTCATTCTACTTGCGTAAAAATATTAAGACGATATATTGATACCATAGGTTATGATCGAAGCTTTACCATATATGACTCGGATGACCAAAAGACTTTAATGCGAGAAGTTTGTAAGTATCTAGAAATTGATACTAAGAATTTTAAGGAACGTACTCTTCTATCTGTTATTTCTTCAGCAAAAGACGAATTAATATCCCCAGAAGAATATGAACTTAGAGCAGTTGGTGATTTTACGAAAGGTAAGTTTGCAGCTGTATATAAAGAATATCAAAAACGTCTTCACCAAAACAATGCACTTGATTTTGACGACTTAATATGCAAAACAGTTGAATTATTTCAATTAAATAAAGAGGCTCTACGTTATTATCAGAATCGTTTTCGTTACATCATGGTAGATGAATACCAAGATACCAATACTGCACAATTTAAACTTGTTAGCCTTTTAGCTAATGGGGTTAATGAATATGGAGAGAGAGAACATAATCTTTGTGTGGTAGGTGATGATGACCAATCCATCTATAAGTTCCGTGGAGCTAACATATATAATATTCTTAATTTTGAACAAGAATATCAGAATACAACAGTAATAAAATTAGAGCAAAATTATCGTTCCACAAAAAAGATATTAGCTGCTGCTAATGAAGTGATTGCTAATAATACAGGCCGCAAGGATAAATCTTTATGGACGGATAACGATGATGGACAACCTGTACGTTTCACCCAATATGATCGTGATTATGATGAAGCTGACCGTACCGTTTCTGAAATCAGCGATTCCGTATCCTCTGGTCTAACTAATTACAAGGATTATGCCATTCTATATCGTACCAATGCACAATCACGTATATTTGAAGAAAAATTAGTTGTTAAAAATATACCTTATAAAATCGTTGGTAGTGTTAATTTCTATGCTAGAAAAGAAATCAAAGATTTACTTAGCTATTTAAAAACAATTAATAATGGTCTTGATAATCTAGCCGTGAAAAGAATTATAAACGTTCCAAAACGTGGGATAGGGTTAACTACCTTAGACAAAATTGACGATTATGCTATAAAAAATAATCTAAGTTTTTATGAAGTTTTAAAAAGAGCAGAGCACATTCCATCCCTTGGTCGAGCTGCTTCAAAACTCACTTCCTTTGTTAGTATGATAGAATCACTTAAATCAAAATTACAGTCAAAGGATTATTCACTTGTTGATTTGTTTGATGAGATTCTTGAAGCTACTGGAT
>JAEWHU010000336.1 GCA_023387635.1 Bacillota bacterium | reverse complement strand
CAAAGTGCTAGAATAATTCATACATTGTTAAATTTAAAACAAACTTTTATTATACTTGGAGGTAAGATATGTTAATTACTATTTGCATTGGAAGCTCTTGTCATCTAAAAGGATCGAGAGAAATTGTTAAAACTTTAGAAAACTTAATTTCATTACATAAACTTGATAAAAAAGTTCAATTAAACGGTTCATTTTGTATGGGTGACTGTGTTAAAGGAGTATGTGTTAAAATTAATGAAGAGATCTTTTCATTAACTCCAAATGATACAGAGAACTTCTTTCATAATGAAGTTCTAAACAGACTACCTAGCTTTTCATAACCACTAAACTTTTTACCACTTTATCAATGCTATTACCTATCACTGGATAGAATGGAGGTAACACCTATGAATTTCATTGGATTTAAGGAAGCACAATGTAGGAATTGCTATAAATGTGTTCGTATCTGTGATGTTAAGGCAATTACAGTAAAAGATGAGCAAGCACAAATTATTAATGATAAATGCATCCTCTGTGGTCATTGTCTTAATGCTTGTCCTCAAAATGCTAAAACTGTTATTAGTGATTTAGATAGGGTAAAAGGATATATAAAAAGTGGTGTCCCTACTATATTGTCCCTAGCCCCTGCCTATCTTGGAATATTAAAACATAAAACACCAGGTCAGGTTGTATCTGCATTTTTAAAACTTGGATTCCATCAGGTAAGAGAAACCGCAGAAGGTGCTGCCTATATTACAAATGAATACGAAAAGTTACTACAATCAGGTACCATGGAGAATATTATTACTACTTGCTGCCCTAGTGTAAATGATTTAATTGAAATATATCATCCAAGCTTAACTAAATATATGGCACCTGTAGTATCACCTATGATTGCACATGGTAAGATTCTAAAAAAGGAACTTGGACATGACGTAAAAGTTGTCTTTCTAGGACCATGCATTGCGAAAAAAAGAGAAGCGGAAACGGATCCTAGGACTGCTGGATACATTGATGCTGTTATAAACTTTACTGAAGTAGAAGAATGGCTAAAAGAAGAAAACATTAATATTTTAGAGGAAGAAGATGTACCTTTTAACAATCCAAATCCTATGGTTAATCGTTTATATCCTATTAGCAGTGGTATCATATCCTCTGTCATTGCTTCAAAAAAAGGGGCGGATCCCTATCGTAAATTCTATGTGCATGGCATGCAAAACTGCATTGAATTATTAACTAGTATGGAAAAGGAAGAGATATCTGGCTGTTTTATCGAAGTTAATATGTGCAATGGTGGCTGTATTAAAGGTCCTGCTGTAGAAGCTAAGTTAGATTCTAGGTTTAAAGTAAAATTAGATATGGAGGAATCCACCGAAAAGCTACCAGTGGAGGATGAAGTATATTTTACAGAAGATAAAAATATAGATTTCTATAAATATTTTTATAATCGCTCTATGAATGAAAAGATTCCAACGGAATATGAAATTAAACGGATACTTAAAAAAATAGGTAAAGTACGGCCGGAAGATGAATTAAATTGTGGTGCTTGTGGCTACTCAAGTTGTAGAGATAAAGCAGTCGCTGTATTCTTAAAGAAAGCGGAGCTCACTATGTGCATTCCCTATATGCATGAAAAAGCCCGTTCCATGGCCAATGTTGTTTTAGATACAACCCCAAATATCATTATCTTAGTTGACTCGGATATGAAAATTGTTGAATTTAGCGGTGCTGCTGAAATACATTTTCGTCTTCCAAGAGCAAAAGCCATTGAAAAATACCTTTATGAATTAATTGATCATACGGATTTTGAAGAAGTTCTAATTACCCATAAATCTATTATGGGCAAGAAAGTAGAATATAAAGATAAAGGCTTAGTAACTCTACAAAATATTGTTTATGTAAAAGAACAAAATGCTGTACTTGGCATCTTCTTAGATATTACAAAAGAAGAAGAAAATAATAACCAGGCTTATAAGGTTAAAATGGATACTATTGAAATGGCACAAAAGGTTATTGATAAACAGATGATGGTTGCACAACAAATTGCTGGTTTACTTGGAGAAACAACAGCTGAAACTAAAGTGACTCTAACAAAACTCCGCGATACAATATTGTACGATGGAGTAGACAAAAAGGACGGATATTAAGAGTGAAAACTATGAAAGTAACAATTGACTCTTCCTATAAAAGCTTAAATAAACATCATGAAGAATTATGTGGTGATAAAGTTGAAATTATTAATACAGACTCTTCTAATATAATAATCCTTGCCGATGGAATGGGAAGTGGGGTTAAAGCCAATATTTTAGCTACTCTCACTTCAAAAATACTTGGCACTATGCTACAAAATGGAGCTTCCATAGAAGATTGTGTACTCACTGTAGCTAAAACACTACCTGTGTGTCAAACTAGACAAATTGCTTATTCCACTTTTAGTATATTACAGATATTCCATAATGGTGAGGCCTACCTTGTAGAATTTGATAACCCAAGTTGCATCTTTATAAGAGATAATAACATTGTTCCTATTCCCTATACTGAGAAGATAATTGAAAATAAATCTATCAGAGAACATCGATTTAAGGTAGAGCAAAATGATTGCTTTATCTTAATGAGTGATGGCGCGATTCATGCTGGCGTTGGGAATACCTTGAATTTTGGTTGGACATGGGAAAGTATTGCAAAATACACACTTGCTTCAACTAAAAGTACTTTATCTTCCATTCGTTTAGCTACACTCCTTATCAAAGCTTGTGACGACTTATATATGCAACTTCCTGGAGATGATACTACTATTGCCGTAGCAAGAATTATTCCAGAAAAAGTTCTTAACCTGTTTACAGGTCCCCCTCTAGAGAAAAAATTAGACGATATTTTAATACGTGATTTTATGGAGGATTCTTCTAAGAAAATAATATGTGGCGGGACTAGTGCCAATATTGCATCTAGGATTTTGGGGAGAGAACTTATTACTTCTTTAAATTATACTGATCCTAACCTTCCACCCACTGCGTCTATGGATGGTATAGATTTAGTAACAGAGGGCGTACTAACTTTATCAAGAACCTTATCTATTTTAAAGGAATATACAGAAAGCTCCATAACATCCTCATTTTTTGATGAATTGGACAAAGATAATGGTGGTTCAAAGATAGCTAGGTATATTATTGAAGATTGTACTACCCTAAACATGTTTGTTGGAAGGGCAATCAATGCTGCGCATCAAAATCCAAACCTTCCATACGACCTTAGTATTCGTTTGCATCTTGTTGAACAGCTAAAAGATACTGTATTAAAGATGGGAAAGAAAGTTAATATAAAATACTATTGATAATTTTTTACATTTTGCTATACTAATATATTGTAAAGTATTGAATTTGCTATTTTTATTTAATAGCAATGTTAATACCTAATTACTGGAGGTACCTATGTTAGAAAAAAACACAAATATTGATACTATTAAACATGAAGTTCTTTATGAAGTTGCTAGATTAGCATTCCTTGGAGAATTAGAAAAAAACAAAGATTCCATTCCCTATAACCTTATCCCTGGGCCTAACGCTAACTTTCGCTGCTGTATCTATAAAGAAAGAGAAATAATCAGACAACGGGTACGTTTAGCTGAAGGCAGAACAGCTTCTATTAATAATAATACGGATAACATTATTCAAGTAATTCCATCCGCTTGTGAAGGATGTCCTATTACTAGATTTGTAGTAACTGACAATTGCCAAAAATGCGTGGGAAAACGCTGTCAATCTTCTTGTAACTTTGGAGCAATTTCAATGCTGAAAGATAGAGCCTACATAGACCCTTTAAAATGCAAAGAATGTGGCAAGTGCACACAAGCCTGTCCATATAATGCTATTGCAGACTTAACTAGACCTTGTAAAAAAAGCTGTCCTGTCGATGCTATAACAATGGACGAAAACAATATTGTTGTAATAGATGAAGAAAAATGTATAAATTGTGGAGCTTGTATAAAAAATTGCCCATTCGGTGCTATATCCGACCGTTCTTTTATTGTTGACGTGATACGATTAATTAAGCAAGAACAAGTACCTGTATATGCTATGTTGGCTCCTGCTTGGGAAGGCCAGTTTGGTGCAGACATTACCTTTTCAAGTATGGTTGAAGGAATAAAGGAGCTAGGATTTAAAGATGTATATGAGGTTTCACTTGGTGCTGACTTCGTAGCTGCAAATGAGGCCGCAGAATGGGCAAATGCCTACAAAGAGGGGACGAAAATGACTACTTCTTGCTGCCCTTCTTTTGTCAAAATGATAAAAAATCATTTTCCTAGTTTAGTGGATAATATATCAACTACTATATCACCAATGGCTGCAACTGCAAAAATAATTAAAGCAATGGATCCTTCTGCTGTTTGTGTATTTATAGGTCCATGTATAGCTAAAAAAGGGGAAGTTATGGATACCATCGCTCTAAATGGCGCTGATTACGCACTAACCTTAGACGAATTATATGCTATGCTTAGTGCCAAAGATGTTACACTTAACCCAGTACCTGATACCATTCAGCAAGGTAGTATCTATGGCAAAAAATTCTGCCTATCCGGTGGTGTAACTGCTTCTGTAATACAATCATTAAAAGAAACAAATGAAAACACAGATATAACAGTAAAGGCATGTAACGGAGCATTAGAATGTAAAAAGGCTCTTACTCTTTTAAAACTTGGCAAATTACCAGAAGACTTTATGGAAGGTATGGCATGTGTTGGTGGATGTTCAAATGGACCTGGAAGTGTATTGGTTGGTAGAGTTGCTAATGTGAACCGTGAAAAATTATTTAGTAAAGCGGATGAAAGAGAAATTACTTCAAATATGAAAGAATATGAACACTTAAAATTCTCCATGCATAGAAAATAGATATTTATATTATTTATTACAAAAACCTTACTGTATGAATTTACAGTAAGGTTTTTTGCTCTATATATAAATTTTAATGCCTCCTGAACTAATCTTCATGATGTTCTATAATTCAAGCCTATCTACACAGACGTTTCTTTTCTACCTATTATATTATAATATATCAAGCACTTCTTTTATACTTCTACCATTTGTGTAGATGGAGTGAATTGGTTCACTAATATCTTCTAGATAATGTGCATCCGAATTAATAAGTACATTACAATCTCTAAGATACGAATTCTTATTAAGAATATTCTCTATGTTCCCCTTGTCTTTCATTTCAAATGTTGTAAACTTAGAGTCCACTGGTACAAATCCTAAATTAGATAAAAGACTATGAGACCGTTTATCTACATGCGCTGGTATCATAACACCTTGAAATTTCGCTACCAAGTCAAACACTTCATTAAACGAAATATTGGTTGCATTAATTAACAAGTTTTCTACTTTTCCTACTTCTATATCCTTATCATTCATTATAATTTGCTTACCAAATATTTCTTCCTTATTCTTAATTGGAAGTAACCGCTTTTCCACATATTCATCAAATAGCATAGCCGATTCTAAATTATAAAATAAAATTAAAACATGAACTTCTTCTTCTGTGCAGAGTTCCATTCCTGGAATAGCAATTATCCCAACATCTTTCGCATGTTTTAAAAATGGCGGGCAATTCTTACAAGAATTATGGTCCGTTAATGCAATTACATCGAGTTCCTTCAGCGCTGCCATAGAAACTATATTATAAGGAGTCATATCATCATGTCCACATGGTGATAACACAGAATGTATATGAAAGTCATAATTTAACTTAATCATGCAAGTATCCATTAATTATATTAGCCGCTTCAAATATAGGCATGTCTGTACTAAAAACACATATATCTTCAGCCTTAGCTCTATTTAATGAACCTTCATCTAAACTACTACCTTCTGCTAAAACTACACATGAAACTTCAGTTAAACTAGCTACTGCCAATGTATTTCCATTGCCCATAACAGTCACCCATGCACTATCTTTTGGTGCTCTACTCATTGCAATACTTAATAAATCACAACAAAATGGTTTTGATATAACTTTATCTAGCTTATTACCTTTATAAATAATCTCAAATACTCCCTTATCAATTAAGTCTTGTAATGTCACTTTTTTACCTCCTAACATAATGTATTTTTAATATTATTGTTAAACTTCTAAATGATAAGTATTGCGTATGCACTTTATACAATTCGGGAGTGTAAGTTAAGCGGAATGAACGCCTAGTTTCCCAATTACCTACAATGATTCGAGTGTCAAAAGTCTATCCATATATAGCATTATGAATATTATGCAATCATATTCATTCGATAATAAAATTAAGACTTTTGACATTCCAACCCTACAATATTATTCCTTATGATGAGCATCAATTGTTAACATCTCTCCAGAAATTTTATGTATATATTCC
>JAEWHU010000154.1 GCA_023387635.1 Bacillota bacterium | reverse complement strand
CAACGTTTACTGTTTTGGTTTGTTTCTATTCATCTCTTATAGAGGTTACTCTATTAAGATTCATAGAATGAAAATTTTAAGAATTTTCAAGGTTGTTTTACTGTTCAATTATCAAGGTTCATTGTGTTGATTGGCGACTTATGTCGTTTAATGCAACTTTTACATCTTACTATACTCGGTTCCTTTTGTCAACATGTTTTTTTATATTCTTTTATACAATTAATAAAATACAAGTTGATGTTTTCCATGTGATTAACTCATCATTACATGTTTTTAATCCATGTCCTAACCCGTTACCGAATCAGCTTAGTTAGTATAACTCGTTCTAACTTGTTTGTCAAGAAGTTTTTTATATTTTTCAAATTATTTAAATTGTTTGAAAAATTAATACTTATCTTCAAGCGACTTCATACACTTTAACACTTTGTATTTAATAAGTCAAGATAAATCATTGATAATTTATTGAAAGGATATTTCTATCTCCCTTTAGGCAAAAAGACCTTGCCATATACAATTCCACATAAACCACCAATAATATGCGTTAATTGAGATATATTATCTTTTGTTAATAATCCAGTTACTATTTCATCTCCAATATACACTATAATGGCAACGATTAATGTTAAAGGAATTCTACCTTCTTTAACACTAGCCATAGAAGCAAGTATTATCATCATGAATACAATGCCACTAGCACCTAACAATCCAACAGAAAAAAACATGTTATGAATAATACTTGTAACTACAGCTGTAGCTGCAATCATTATAAGTAAATTCTTACTACCATATTTCTCTTCTAATACTGGGCCTAGTAAAAGAATTAAAACCATATTACCAGTATAATGTTGCAGATTGCTATGCCCTAACACATGCCCAAATAACCGAATATAAGTAAGTGGATTCAAAAGTGAAGATGAATAAGTGCTAAAAAACATATAGGTAATCCAACCATTTGTTAATTTCCCTAACAGCAAAGCTAAGAAAGATATTAATGCAAAAGTTAATACTACTGGTGAATTATATTGGAATTTTTTTAAAAATACCATCTCCATCTCCTTAAATGTTTATATTCTATAATCCCTATCATATCTATTACTAAGTAAAAATACTTTTAAAAAATAAATCAGACAAGTTATAATATTCATTACTTCTATACTATATCATTGCTTTATATACTTTATCATTGCTTTTATATTATATCATTACGTTATATATTATATCATTAAATCATATAGATACACAAACATATCATAGAAAATAATACATTATATCTAAACTACAATCAAAAGGGCTGCCTTATGGCAACCCCTTTTTAAACCCTTTTTATATTTTCTAACAAAACAGCAAACTTCTTCCTTACTCCTTAGAACTCTTCTATAACTTTTATATCACTTTATTCAATATCCTATCCTTTTTAATAAATGTAGTTTTTCCTGCACCATTAAGTCCAACAATGGATAATTTTTCTCCAGGTTTTATGGTAATGGAAACATTCTTTAGAGTAGGTTCTTTTTTCCCTGGATAGGAAAAAGAAACATCACGAAATTCAATAGTGTAGTCTTTTAAATCTTCTTTCGTATATATTCCTCCATCATTTTTTGATTTGATTTCATCAAATTTTACGAATAATTCCAAATACATGCACAATTGATTAATTTCAATAAATGAATTAATAAAACCTAATAAAGAATCGCTAAAGCTTCTTGCAGCTCTTGCATACATAGTAAAGCTTCCTAATGTAATTTTATCAGCTAATACCTTAACCACTAAATATGCATAAACAATAACTGTTTGTATCTGAACATTTACATTGGATAAACCAGAGTATTTTCCTATCTGTGTAAATTGTCTCGAGTATATCCTTAATAAATTATGTGTTGTCTCAAATATTAACTAATAACTTAAAATTAAAAATAATAACAACTAAAAATATTGTTATAGAAATTTACAATGAAACAATGTAAAATAATGAATGTTATACCTACGAAAATAAGGGGTATCTCTAAAATCAATAAAAAACATGCATATAGTTAATATTGATTTCATAATAAAAAATAATAAATAAAAGGAAGTACATATGAAAGACTTGACTAAGGGTAATATTAGCAAAGTAATTTTACAGTTTGCCCTACCTATTTTCTTAGGACAGATTATACAAATATTTTATGGAATTACGGATACATGGATTATTGGAAGAATATTGGGTGATAATGCCCTAGCGGCTGTAGGCTCTGTAACCCCTATTAATGATCTAATTGTTGGATTTTTAATTGGACTAACGAATGGATTTGCTATAATTACAGCACAATTTTTTGGAGCAAAGAATGAGGATGGATTAAACAAGTCTTTTGGTGCTTCCTTATTATTTGGTACTTTAACAACATTGATTCTTACTGCTTTTAGTGTGATGTTATTACCACAAATACTAAGTCTTATAAACATAGCACCAGAACACATAGATAATGGAACTAATTATATTAGAGTAATCCTACTAGGTATGATGGCTTCCATGCTATATAATGTATTCGCAAGTTCACTAAGGGCTATGGGTGACACCAAAGCTCCTCTCATTTTCCTAGTGATATCCGCAATATTAAATGTTGTTCTTGACGTTATATTAGTAGGAATAGCTCATATGGGCGTTGCCGGTGCTTCTATAGCCACAGTAATTTCCCAATTGGTTTCCGCATTATTATGTTTCGTTTATATTTATAAATATTATCCTATATTACATCTTACTAAAAACAGTTTCTCCTTTGATGCTAGACTTGTAAAGAAACTATGTTCAAGTGGACTTTCCATGGGGCTTATGAGTTCACTAGTATCTCTTGGAACCTTACTTTTACAAAGTTCTATTAATACATTTTCAACTAACATAATTGTTGCTCACTATGCAGCAAGAAAATTAACTAGCATCTTTATGATGCCTTTTAGTATACTAGGCATGACCATGGCTTCTTATTGCAGCCAAAATTATGGTGCTGGTAAATATGATAGAATTCGAACTGGTATAAAAAAATCCTTATATATATCATGGAGCTGGTGTGTTATAGTTATAGTCATCTCTTATACCATAGCACCGTTCCTTATAAAAGCGATCACCTCCACCAATATAGATGAGGTAATTCAAACAGGCACATTATATCTACGTGTGGATACACTATTTTATTTTGTGGCTTCAGTAATTACTATCCTTAGAAATTCACTACAGGGTATTGGTGAGCATATCACTCCAATTATCTCAAGTACCATTGAACTAATTGGTAAGTTTCTTACTGTTATCTATCTGGCGCCTTTACTGAATTATATGGGTATTATAATATCTGAGCCAATTGTATGGGCGTTAATGGTAATACCACTTATAGTCAAGATGAAAAATAGTATAATATTCAGTAACAAAAGTTTGTCGAATGAAGTCTAAAGTATTCTATTTATATCTATGTTCATTAATAATATAAAAAAATTTCAAGAGCATTTATAAAAAAAGTATCATACAGTTAATTGTATGATACTTTTTTCAACATTAAAATTTTACCGCATTCTATCCACAATTAAGACAAATATACCAGACATTTATCAACTAACTCAAATGCTAAATGTTGTTGTACACTGCATTATTATCTTTTATATAAACTTTTAACTTATTTTATATAACTTTGCACCATGTATTAAAACATCAGTTTCCAGTGTATTGTCAATATTACGCTCTATTTCATTACTCCATAGTTCTTCAAATACTTTATCTTTAAATGATTCTAGATCAAGTTCTTTAGCACTAACTGAAATACTTCTTACTGTATCGCTAAGATTAAAAACTGCAAGATAGATTGAATTATCTTGAGTGTCTTTAGACATCCAGATTGCCTGCTCATTATCTCTCATAATCTGTATTGCACCATTTGAATTTGATAAAAGATGTAAAACTTTAGTATTTGTTAAAAGACTTAAAGTCCAATCATCTAATTTTGTTAACTCTGCACCAATCATTAAAGGAGAACGGAAGATACACCATAAGGTCATCATTGTAATTTGCTCTTCCTTTGTAAAATTCGTATAACGCTCATGTCCAAAACCTTTACCTAAATAACCAACAGGTAACATATCACAATCTGGGTAACAACCCTCAGATACATGGTTTTGCCATAATTCACAACGTTCAAACATATTTTTTAATAAAGACCAATTATCCCAAAAGTCATCCGTAATGCGCCACATATTAGCGTATTTTTCATAATGCCAAGCTTTGTCTATCAATGCAGGTCCTGGTGATAAGCTAAGAACCATAGGACGTCCGCAATATTCGATGGCATGATGAAGCATCTCAATCTCTCTTCTTGCTGATGGCTGATCGTATCTACATATATCATCACATTTTATAAAATCTACACCCCACTGAGCATATAATTCAAATATTGAATTATAATATCCTTGCGCTTCTTCCATATCTGTGTTAACTCCATACATATCAGGATTCCAGTAACAGATAGAATATGGATTAGCAATTTCGTTAGCTTTTTTATCTGTACCTAATAAGTTTGTATGATTGTGTGCCGCTTCTCTTGGAATACCTCTCATTATATGAATACCAAACTTTAGACCAAGGCTATGTACATAATCTGCTAATGGCTTAAATCCTTGTCCGCCTGCAGAAGAAGGAAAACGCTCTGGGCAAGGTAGTAACCTAGAGTATTCATCCATTTCAACTTTCCAAAATGGTATATATTGATGTTTATTTCTTTGTGTTCCTGCATCATAGGAATACCACTCAATATCAACTACTATGTACTCCCATCCAAATTCTTTCATATTCGCTGCCATATAATCAGCATTTGCTTTTACTGCATCTTCGCATACAGTAGTGTCATAATAATCATAACTATTCCATCCCATAGGTGGCGTTTTTACAAACTTATTTTTATTCATGATACCCTCCTTAAGTAATTAATTGATTCGAATTTAAATCAAATGTCCTTTTTTTATCCCTCTTTATATTGTATTATAGGTACATACTTATTCAAATACAAGAATAATTAACTGATATAGGAGGGTAATATTTTGATGAACTGGAATCTTGGTACTTATGGCTTTTTAAATTATGATATGATAGCAGAACAATCTCTTTGTATCCTTGATTTAGGGGTTGAAAGAAGATATAAAGAAAACTATAACTTTAATAATAAATATCGCAATTACGAAGGGTATTTATTTCAATATACGTTAGACGGATATGGAATATTTGAAAGTCAGGGAATAAGTCGTAAATTAACAAAAGGTAAAGCTTTTTTTATTACATTTCCCGATGATAGCAGTTATTACTTACCTTCTATAGAAAATTTGGAACATTCATGGACATATTTATATATTCATTTCTCTGGCCCGGCGGTTGAACCTTTTTTTAATAGATTGCGTGAAGCTGGTGATAGTATCTATTCCTTAGAGATTGATAGTCCTCCTATCCGTTTATTTTTTGAGTTATTTGAATTAGTGAGAAACCAAAAACAATTAGAACGTTATAAAGGCAGTGAGTGGCTTTATAGTTTTATGATATCACTTTTGCGTAGTATAGAATTTCCTTTAAATAAAAAAAGATCTCATTATGTATTAGCCGCAATCGATTGGATGCAAACCCACTATTCATCTTCTCAAAACATCGAAGAAATGTGTAGGGAGATCGGTGTCTCTTTTTCACACTTAACTAGACAATTTTATAAAGAACAAGGACTAACTCCAATTCAATACCTATCTCATTTAAGAATCGAACATGCAATGTATCTGCTTCTTAATACTGATATGAAGATTGACTATATTGCAAAGGAATGTGGGTTTTCTTGTGGCAATTACTTTAGCAAAGTATTTAAAAAGGCATTGCATGTTACACCTGTGGAATATAGACAATTGCATAAAACATGATGGCAAAAATGGTCATTGTAATATTAGTACAATTTCACATATAATACATAATTCTTCATAATAAAAAAGGTTACCTGTAAATGTTACAATAAAAATGTAGTAAAGTTCCAACATAAAAATGTAGGAATTCATGCATTTTCATTGTAGCATTTTTTTATTATACTGAAGTAGTAAATTTACAGAAGGGATGAAACTTCAGTATGAGAAAAGACATTGCAGAATATTTAAGAAGATTTACAGGAGAGGAGAAAAATCTATTGAATAAGGCTGAACTAGGAAGACGTTTTAATTGTGATCCGAGAACAATCGACAGATATTTGAAGATTCAATCCGGTGAAATCGAGCAAAAACAAAGAAAAAGAGTATACACTTCCAAACTGGACGGATACAAAGAGATTATAACTAATAAAGTTGATGTATACGGTTGCTCAGCAATGGCAGCCTACAAATTTATTCAAAAGAAAGGATATGATGGTAAATATTCACTTGTTGCTGATTTTGTCAGTAAACACAAAGATTCAGAAGTTAAAAAGGCTACAATCCGATTTGAAACTAATCCTGGGTTACAAGGACAGGTAGATTGGAAAGAAGATATGACACTTGTTAATCGACATGGTGAAGTGTTTAAAATAAACATTTTCCTTATGGTACTTGGCTATTCGAGATATAAATTTATTAAACTGACTTCTGACAGAAACCAAAAAACACTTTTCCAGTGTATGATAGAAGCCTTTGGCTACTTTGGAGGAATTCCACAAGAACTCCTCTTTGACAACATGAAAACTGTTGTTGACCATGCTAAAACGACTTTTACAAGAACAGTATTTAATGATACCTTGAATTACTTTGCAAAAGATGCAGGGTTTGAGCCAATTGCATGCCGTCCATATCGACCTCAAACAAAAGGAAAAGCGGAATCTCTTGCCAAGCTAATGAATCGATTAAAAGCTTATAACGAGGAGTTTGAAACATGGGATGATTTAGAGAACATAGTAAATGAATTTCTAGAAGACATCAATAATGAAAAATCTCAGGGAATCGACGAGATTCCTGTAGAAAGATTTAAAAAAGAAAAAGAGTATCTCCTTCCATTACCTTCAATGGATTGCTTGCTTACATACATCTTCGACCAAAAAGAATACAAAGTTAGCAGAGAATCCATGGTTAAATATAAGGGAAAGAAATACTCTGTACCTACGAAATATATAGGTTTAAAAATGACCATTGAAGAAACCGACAATGGAACCATCTCCATATATTATAACGGAAACTGTGTCATAAGTCATCAATTAAGTGAAAAAATGTACAATTATACAACTGGAACAGCTTGTGAAATCTTAAAAAGTGATGCTATGAAACACTGTACCAATGAAGAGATTCTTGCCTATGTAGAAAATAACTTATTAAATCTTGATAAATGTTTAGGAGGAATATAATAATGTATGCAAAACTTTTAAATAATCTTGATACACTAGGATTTACAGATATGTCAACCTATCTCAAAGAATATCTAGATAAGGTAATCAAGGAAGGGACTAGTGTGCAGGAGGCACTGGTCCACCTTACCGACTATGAAATATTAAAACGTGATGAACGAGCAGCCCAAGTACAGGTTAGTGTGTCGCATTTTCCTTATATAAAAACAGCGGATGACTATGATTACGCATTTCAACCGGATGTTAATAAAAATGAGATAAAAGATCTATGCTCATTAAGATTCATGGAAAACAAGGAAAACATTCTTTTTTATGGAACACCAGGAACAGGAAAGACACATCTTGCTATATCTATAGGCATTGAGGCAGCCAAGAAGAGAAATCTTGTATATTTTATTACCTGTCATGATTTAATACAGACATTAAGAAAAGCGCATGATGAAAACCGTCTCGAACAAAGATTAAAGCACTTTTGTAAACACAAACTGCTAATAATAGATGAAATAGGATACTTACCAGTTGACAAAACTGGAGCAAATCTATTTTTTCAACTCATATCCAAGCGATATGAGCATTCATCTACAATCATTACAACAAACCAGCCCTTTAGTAAATGGGGAGATGTATTTTCAGATGCTACGCTAGCAAATGCAATTCTTGATAGACTATTACATCATTCACATATCATAAAGATAGTGGGTCCATCATATAGAACAAAAGATGTATATGATATGCTTGAAAATACCCAGCATTAAGTTTGGAATAAAACTGCATTTTTACTTTGGAACTTTCATGCATTTTTGCGTTGACATTTACA
>JAEWHU010000297.1 GCA_023387635.1 Bacillota bacterium | reverse complement strand
CAAAAAGCAGTAGATATAGGATTGATTAATATATAGAAGTAAAATGGTACAAATTACAATATAATAAAATTAGAAAATAAAAAATACACTGATTGTTACCTATAAGGATAGCATACAGTGTATTTTTGTATTTAATCAACAGTCATTTAATTATAATATAAATTCACTTATTGTCTTACATAATGCTTTGATATTAACTCCACCTGTTAGTTCAAACTTCACTAATCCAAGGCCACTTAGCCATATTTCTAATTCAGCGTCTAAATCAAATGTACCTGAAGTCTCAACTGAAAAAGTCTGTATTTTACTATATGGAATGGAGGTAAAATCTACCTTCTTACCAGTTACTCCTTGTACATTAACGCTAATTATTCTTTTGTTTGTAAAAACAACTCTGTCACGCATTGCTACATAACTACCAACAACACTTTCACCGGAAATAAGAAGAGGTCCAACTACATTTTCTCCATTAGTAATTGATTCTCCTCTTAATTTAATAAATCCTTTGTTTGTAAAATCAATCATCACATATCTCCCTTGATATATTATTTGATATTAAGTAAAAAAGAGTTTTCTTTGAACCATCTACTTAATTTCAGTAATTATATTTTATCACAAATAGGTAATATTACAATTCATTTAGGGAGTGTTTTAGCCCATATAGAGCATAGAACTAATTGTTAAAATTTCCTAAAATTTTACTCAACATACAAACATATGTTTGCATATTGTTGGATATAATGATATAATATTATTAATTCATAGGTTATAAGTATAAGTTAGATTTTATAAAATCTTAATTGTTTAGGAATCAATATAGAATTTTGGGAAGGAATAAAATGAATATACTTAGTAAAGATACCTTATCAATAGAACAGAAGATAAATCTAATGAAGGAAGATGCAAAGTATGATGTTGTAGATGCTAAATTATCTTATGGTCAACAGTTTAGCGATGAAGAAAGCATACCAGATCCTACTATATTTCAAAATATACATTCTAAGAAAACACCACCAAAAGTTCCTAAGGTATTTATGTCAAATAATTGTTCTTTTAACTGTGCCTATTGTGGGTGTAGAGCGAGTAGGGACAATTGTCAACGATATATAAATACACCTAGAGAAATTGCTGAAATTGCAATTAATGAAGCTAAAAAAAATGGTTATGGGATATTTTTAACATCAGCCATATACAAAAATGCAAATTATACTCAAGAATTAATGATTGAAGCTCTTAAGATTATGAGAAAAGAGTTTTTTTATAATGGATATATTCATGCAAAAGTAATGCCAGGTACCGATGGTGCCTTAATTGAGCAAACAGGTAGATATGCAAATCGATTAAGTGTTAATATAGAAGTAGCTCAAAATAGAGGTTATGAGCAAATTGCCAAGCAAAAAAATAAAGAAAATATATTACTCCCCATGTTACAAATATCTTCTTTGATAAAAGAAAATGGTAGTTATGGAGGAAGATATGGTATTCCATTTGCTAATTCCCAAACAACCCAACTTATGGCTGGGAGTACGAAAGAAAGTGACCGCACCATAATGACTTTATCAAAAGCATTATATAAAAAGTATAGTTTAAAAAGGGTGTACTATACCGCATTTCAATATAAGAATCCAGCAAAAGGATATGATTTAGAGAGTGTAACCACACCTCTTTGGAGAGTTAGAAGACTTTATCAAGCAGATAGACTAATTCAGTTATATGGATTTTCACCAGATGAAATAACTCCAAGTGAAGAACCTGATCTAAAAGAAGATATGGATCCTAAAATTGCATGGGCAATTCGTAATATTCATTTATTTCCCATAGAAGTAAATACAGCAGATTATGAAATGTTATTAAGAATTCCAGGCATAGGAATTGTATATGCTAAGAAAATTATTGAAGCTAGAAGATATGGTAAAATAACACATCAAGGATTAAAAAAGATGGGGGTATCATTAAAGAAAAGTAATTATTTTATTACGTGTAATGGACTATATGAGGGTGGCTTTTTCATTGATTATCCTGAACTTCTATACAAAATGTTTTCGGAACAAGAAAATGTGTAATTTATTAATAAGATTAGTTTACGATTAGAAAAACTTACTTTTATTGTAAATGCAAGAGGGAAATGTTATAATGCAGAGCATATGATTAATTGCTTAGAGAATACTCTAAATTTTTATTCATAATTAACATTATATAAGGGGATTAGGAGAAAATGAAAAAAAAGATATTAAAGATAGGGATAGGTATTATAGGGGGAATAGGAATCATACTATGTTTCGGAAAACTATATTATGATAATTATTTAGATCCTTATAGAGAAGTAGTTGCCCAACCAGCATTCACAGAACATTTGGATTACGTACTTTCAAAAGATGAGGCAACAGAAGACTTAAATTATATGTTTAAACAACTAAAAACATATCACCCTGCATATCTAGATGGTTCTGATTCTTTGGTAGACGCAGTAGAAAAGCAATATCAAATAGAATTAGAACAATTAGAAGAGGAGATGACGATAAATTCATTGTGGCAAGCAACTGCTAGAATCATGTCTAAGTTAGGGGATGGGCATAGCTTGGTAAGACCCAGTTATAGTCAAGTGAAATATATAGAAGACTTTTCAAACATTAATGTGAATAAACTAATTAAAATTGATAATGTAGATATAGCTGATTTATATCAAAAATTTTTAGAACAGTTTTCTTATGAGTTAGAGGGATATGCAAAGTACCAATTTGAAAAAGCAATCATAAGAGAGGATTATCTGAATTTCTTAGGATTGGATACAAAAGATGGAGTTGACTTTACATTCGAAACATCAAATGGCGAGGAAACATATCATTATAAATTCGTAACAGTGACAAAAAAACAATTGAAGATCAAACTGAAAAATTTGTTTATTATAAATTAGATGAAGAAAATAAAATAGGTATCTTAACAATTAATAAATGTAATTATGATGATTATTACAAGAAGGTAGTAGGTGAATTTTTTAGTTGGGTACATAGTAAAGGATTTACTCAAATTGTAGTAGATTTACGTGAAAATGGTGGAGGTCATTCAGGTGTAGTCAATGAATTTTTATCTCATATTGATGTAGATGAATTCA
>JAEWHU010000285.1 GCA_023387635.1 Bacillota bacterium | reverse complement strand
CGCTGACAAGATGACTACTATGGTTCCTGCGGATGCCAGAAGAGAGATGGAAGTGAAAGGTATCGATATTTCCAGCATGGATTTTGCAAAAATAATCGATGAGATAATAAACGGTACTTTGGATGATCCTATTATCGTTGATGTGGAGGTCTGGGATGAAAGCCATAATACAATGGTAAAGGTTAAAGTATATGTGGATTAAAGGCTTTCGCTTATTGTGGTTCAAACTCCAGATTGAGAACAAAAGGTTCATGAGTATTCCCATTCCAATCCCCTTGTATATCTTTGAGGAATTATTGGACTGTTTTCTGGATTTACTGACCGTCACATGTTTTTTTTTACCGAAAGTGGCTGTTCCGAATTCAACCTCCCCAGTCACCATCTATTCAATAAAAACACTTGTTATCATGGTCATGAAACTACTGGATTCTTTAACAGAGGATGAACCCTATGATCTTATCGATGTTACGACTGACGGGGTCAAGGTATTAATTAAGATAAGGTAACGAATGTCTATTGGAGGTAAAAATGACGAAATTGTTCATGAAATACATATCTATCATATTAACCATATATCTGCTCTCATTTGCATTACACACGATTCAAATAGACAGTATCCCGGCACTTCTTATCATTGGATTGGTGCTTCTAGTAGTAAATATTATCTTAAAGCCGATTATGCTTTTGATTACATTACCGGTCAGCCTGCTGACCTTTGGATTATTCAGCTTTATTGTAAATGCTTGGATGCTCATGATTGCAGATTATTTCGTACCGAACATAACCATGGGTGGCTTTCTTAATTCACTTCTTGCCGCATTCATCATCGTTATCTTTAATCATCTGTTCCTGTATATGAATAAGGTGTCAAATTAAGTAATACAAATATTGGGTGTACAAAGTAAAAAGAAGAGAGTTAATACCCGATAGTTCGGAGCTTAACTCTCTTCTTTTTATAATGATGATACCTATTCTAAAAGCTTAAAGGGCTTAACCCAGGTAGACCTATTTCTTTATCATATCAATATGTCAATAATTATGCTATTTAATTAAATCCATATATTTTACGACAAATATAATAACCTGTCTCAACTATTTTACGTCCAAATTTACCAGGTAAGTTCATAGAACGCCCTAGCACTTGGGATTTTATTTTCTTATAGAGTCTATGATCATAATTCTTTAGATAATCCCATAGTTCCTGTTTCTTCCTTAAGCTTTCGTCACTACCTTCTTTAATTAGTAATACGGAACTAACGGTCATAATCATGGTGAGATATTGCACCATATAACGCTGAAGTTTTTTACTCTTAATTTGTGAAATATCATGTGATTCAATCATAATTCTTGTTACTTTAAGTTGTTGGTCAATGCGTCTTATCATAACTTGCTCATTGACAGATTGATCCTCTCTTCCAATAAAATAACGATACAAGTTAACATCCATATAATATAATGTCTTAACATAAGGAAGTGGTTGATAAACAAAAATGTTATCCACATAAAAGGTGTGTTTTGGCAACTTAATTCCACAATCCTTTAGTAACTTTGTTCGATAAATTGTGGAATGCATCAATATATTCTGACTTTGTCTGAAATGCATGATTTCATCCCAAGTAAAAATACGATTTTCAGGCAACGCATTATGATAATTAATTACTTTCTTTCTTTTTGCACCTACTTTTTCATAAACGTAATTTGCTAAAAATAAATCAGGATAATTACCATTTGCAATGAGTTGTTTTAGTGTTTGCATGACTTGATTCAGTGCCTCTTCATTCACCCAGTCGTCACTATCAACTACTTTGAAATATAAACCATTTGCATTAGCAAGTCCAGTGTTAACAGCTTCTCCATGTCCCCCATTTTCCTGCTTTATAACACGAATGATACTAGGATATTTCGCTTGGTACTCTTCTGCTATTTTTTGAGTATTATCTGAAGAACCATCATTAACAATAATGATTTCCATCTCTTCCCCTCCAGAAAGTAATGTGTCAATTGCATGCCCCATATATGCTTCAGAATTATAACAAGGTATTGCTGCTGTTAAAAGTTTCATTCTAAATTCTCCTCTAAAATCTAATTATCTGTATTCAATAAGGATACAGACAAGTGATATTATAACATTAAAAATTGATACATCCAAGCATTAAAGCTTGAATGTACCAATTGTCATAATTATTAATCAATAGATACGCAAGAATCCATTCATTCTTAACCCTATTTAGGATTCCATATTTCTTACTTAGTACTTAATTTCCTTAATTACTACTTAATTTTCTTACTTTGTCCTCAATAAAAGGCCACTTTTCCATAGCCTCTTGTGGACTCATGCCTCTGGCAATGGCTTCTTTTCTGGCTGAATTCACTTCCTGAATCTCTTTCATACGGGCTCCGCTAAGAGAATAATGCTTCATTGCAATCAGCGTTACTATGAAAGATAGCATAGGAATGATACAGAAAAGTACAATAACTAGCCACTTCATTCCTGGAATATAAGGAGTAGAGACGTCAGGTAATGTCTTTAATCCCAGTGTCATTACCGCAACACCCACAACAGTAGTACCCAGTGCAGATACTAATTTATCACACATTCCAAATAAAGTTCCTACCATTCCTGGAACATACTTGCCAGTTCGATAAGTTTCGTAATCGGAGCAGTCCGCTGTCATAGGAATAACCATATCTGCAGTACAATAATAAGAGCCATATCCTATACCATAGAACACAAGGAATAAAATTGTGTATAGGTTTGGATTTGTTAGGGATAAAATAGTAGATGGATCCCCTTCTTTCCATAAAGCTAATACTATAAGAACACCTACATGGAAAATGAGTGCAATTGCAGTATACTTTGATAACGCTTTCTTCTGACCATGCTTTTGTGCAGTCTTAATGGAAAGAGCAAAGAAGGGTGCTGACATAACATAGCAGAATGCATAAATTGGGAGAAATAATCCGCTATAATTCCCCATCATAGAAGAGTACAACATACAAGCTACTGCCGTCTGGGTAGCAATGGTGAAACACAACTTACTACTTGCACCTGCCACAATTAGAGCCAGAAGTGGTTTGTTCTTAGTCAGAATACCAATATAATCTTTTGCTTTTGCCTCTTCATGACTACCGGCAATACCAAAGAATTCTGGTCTGTCCTTTTGCCATATACCGACTACTGCCATCCCTGTTGCCACGATAGACATAATTACTACCATAGGAACTACGATATTAAAGAATTCATAGCTTGCATATCCATATTTACTACCAAGTAGAGAAGCAACGACTTGGAGACTTGCCATAACTACTAGTGTTGATATCATATTAAACAAAGTAAATGTAGGACGTTGCTTTGGATCATTAGTCAGACAAGTTTGGCCTGATTTTGTACAGGCTGACTGTAATGTGTATCCTAATGCATAAATAACATAAGCTATAAAAAATAAAACATAGCGTAGCCACATTGACGTGTCTGGTATAAAACGTGTAACACCGTACATTAGGATGGCACTTATAGCCAACATTCCATTACCCGCTATCATCCATGGACGAAATTTACCGAAACGTCCATGGGTCTTATCAATCATAAGACCAATTATAGGATCGATAAAACCATCAAAAATTCTCATACCTGTTACCAACATAGTAACAAATAAAAGAAATAAACCTAACAAACCATTGGCATAATAAGCTATGTAGCTGGTAAGAATCATATAAGCATTGGTTGCACCATTGTTAAAGGCAAATAAACCTATCTGCCAGTTTTTGGCACTGTTCACTGTTGACCCAGTAGAATGTTCATTATTCATTCAGAAATTCTCCTTTTCTTTCATACATACAATTTCACCCATCCTTATATAAAAGGTTTGGGTAAAGTTCTTTTTATGGACAGCAGACACAACAGTCATTCACTTTTACCTGACCATCCACCTATTTAACACATGTAATTTTTCATGTGCCCAATTTTCCATATGTGTGGAATTGTTCTATTATTAATTATATTTTATTTTAGTTTATATACAATAGGTTTTACTTAAGTGGTTAAACTCATGATATATGTGGTTTATTCCCCTATGAATTCATTTGGTACTTGGTCTATTGTTTGCCACTTTTCCATGGCCTCATAAATATTCATTCCCTTTGCTATTGCATCTTTACGAACTGCATTAACTGCTTGAATTTCCTTCATTCTATCCCCTGTTAAACTATAATGCTTCATTGCAATTAAGACTGTAATCCAAGCCAACATTGGAATTACACAAAATAGTACAATTACTAACCATTTCATTCCTTCTATATATGGAGTATTTGTATCTGGTAAGTTACTTAACCCAAGAGCTATCACTGATAAGCCTACAATGGTTGAGCTTAAGGAGGAAATTATCTTATCTACAAAGGAGAATAAGGTTCCTATTATTCCAGGTACGTAATTACCAGAACGATAGGTTTCGTAATCAGCACAGTCGGCTACCATTGGAATATCCATATCAGCAGTGCAGTAATATGAGCCATAACCAATGGAATAGAATATAATATATAAAATAGTATATAAATTAATATGTTTCAAGTTAAGCTGTGTAGCTGGATTTCCTTGTTGCCATAGCGATAATAAAACCAATAAACCTACATAGAATATTAAAGCTAACTTTGTATACCTGGTTAAAGCCTGTTTTTGACCTTTCTTCCTGGCCGTTCGTAAAGATAGAATAAAGAATGGTACGGTTGCTATATAACCCATTGCATAAAATGGAAGGTAAAGTCCTTTATAGTTTCCCATTAAGGAAGCATACAGCATACAAGCTACTGCCGTATTGTTTGCAATGGCAAAAGCTAATTTGGTTCCTACCCCTCCTGCTATTAACATACGTAATTCTTTATTATTTTTTAAAATAATCAGATAATCACGGGTCTTAACCTTCTTAGGATTAACATCTATACCAAAAAATTCAGGTCTATCCTTTTCCCATATTCCAATAACCGCTAATAATGTTAGTATTACTGATAACACAATCGCTAGTGGTACCACAACATCAAAAAAGTTTCCATTACCAAACCCATATTTTCCACCTACTGCTACGGACACAATTTGGATAAATCCCATACCGGCTAAAGATGCTATCGTATTAAAAATAGAAAACAACGGTCTTTGCTTTGGATCATTTGTAATGCAAGTTTGGCCTGATTTTGTACATGCAGTTTGGAACGTATAACCAATAACATACAAAATATATGTTACAGTAAAAGAAACATAACGTAACCACATAACACTTTCAGGAATTGAACGTGTTACAAAGTACATAATTATGGCACTTATCGCCATAATTATGTTACCTAATAACATAAATGGACGGAACTTACCAAACTTCCCTTGATTCTTATCTATTAGTAATCCAATTATGGGATCTGTGATTCCGTCAAAAACACGCATGATTGTTACCATCGTGGTAGCAAATATTAACATCAGGCCTAATACACCATTGGCATAATAAGTGATGTAGATAGAAGTTAAAATGTAATATATATTGGTCGCACCATTGTTAAATGCAAATAAGCATAGCTGCCAGAGCTTTGCACGATTTACTCCCGTTGATGCCTTATTATTTTCCATAACTTAACTCCTTTTATATAGAAACAAAAGTACTTCCCACACCTTTGTAAGCGGGGAAGTATTTTCATATATCATGTTGATATTTTAACTCAAGTAAGTCTACTGTAAGCTATTACTTTTGTGCCATATTCTTTGACTCATCAGCCGCAACACCTGCTAAAGCCTTTTTCTTACGCACTTTTCCTACTAACTTAACAGCGCATAGAAGAGTTAATGCTCCTAAAGTAACATCTACACCAATAATAGCTGTTTGCCACCATGGAGTTACAGGTACAATCTTTGTATTAGCAGAGATACCATTCATTCCATTACTATTAGCTACCGTATATAAAATTCTATGAGATGCAGTTCTCATTGCTTGAACAATTGCTGGATCATTCTTGTATAGATTATTTAAATCATCTGTCCATTGTTCTGCAGAACTATCCCATGTGTCAGTACCTGCTAATAGACCGTGTGCAACGTCAAAAGATTTTAAGTATAATCCGTAAGAAGCAAATAAAGCGTTACCGGAGAAGTCAGTGATTGCAAATCCATCCATACCCCATTCATTTCTAAGTACCTCAGTCATAAGACCTTTGTGAGCACCTGACCATGTAGCACCTACACGAGAGAAAGCGTTCATAACATTATGTGCATCACCTTCTGTTACTGCAATTTCAAAAGGTTTTAAGTATACTTCACGAATGGATTGTTCATTTGCCCAAACAGAAATACAACGAGTATTTGTTTCACTATCGTTTAATGCATAATGTTTGATGTATACATATACACCTTTTGATTGAATTCCTTTTACTTCTGCTGCTGCAATTTTACCTGATAAAAATCCATCTTCTGAATAATATTCAAAGTTACGTCCAGAATATGCTGTACGGTGAGTATTCATAGCAGGACCATATAATCCAGTAGCACCTAAATCTAACATATCGTTACCAATAGCACGACCTACTTCTTCCATAAGTTCTACATTAAATGTAGCTGCCATAATGTTTTCATCAGAGTAAGCTGCATGACATACAGATACACCTGTTAAAGTTTGTGTAAATCCTTGTGGTCCATTATCATCTACAGTTGCTGGCTTAGCAACAGATTCAACTACTGCAGTATTGTGATATCCCTTACCAATTAATTCAGCCATTTCTGCAAAAGTAAGTTGGTCAAGTAAAGTATCCCATGCTGGATCGTCAAATTCTTTTCCAATAAACATAGCTAAAGTTAATCCATTTTTTGCACCAAGTGTAGGCATTTCAATTGTTTCATCTTTAGAAGGTTCATATGTTTGATAGATATATAATTGGTTCATCATATCTTCGTTTGCTTCTAAACCATCTTGAATTGTTGGCCAAGTTCCTTCCCAGTCACTTCTAGAAAGATAAGTAATGTCTTCACCATAATGTCCTAAATCTGCATCATCAAATTGGTTAGTGATTTCATAACCTGTTGCAGATGAAGTTGCGTAAGTTTTAGTATCTAACTTATTATTTTCGTATTTAAATGTAAATTCAGTATTTCCTTCTGCATCCATACCATCTGCAGTTGTAAAACCTTTTGCAGCTAATACGTTATTAGTTGCATTATGTGCATCTGTTGCTGCTGTTAAGTAATAATCACCAGCATCTAAGATGTAAGTTTTAGCATTTTTTGAATCATATGAAGTTAATTCACTTCTTGGCACTACAATTGTGATAGTTTCAGAAGCACCTGGTTCAAGCATTTCTGTTTTATCAAATCCACATAATTCTACGGAAGCTTTTTCAATACCATTTTCTTTATCATATTCTGTATATGGTGATTGGTAGTAAACTTCAACTACATCTTTACCAGCTACGTTACCTGTATTTGTTACTTTTACAGATACTTCAAATTGATCATCTGCTTTATTAAATTTTGTGCTATAGTCACTCCATTCAAAAGTTGTATAAGATAAACCATAACCAAATGGATAAGCTACATCTTTCTTATAATCATATCCTTCTGTATTTCCTTGTCCCATAACACTATCTTCATAACGAGTTTCATAGTAACGATATCCTACATAAATACCTTCTTGGTACATATTATAGTACATATTTGAATCTAGAAGTGATGCAGAATACCATTTCTTATCGCCATTTTCTGAATTTGCATAAACATCTGCATAGAAATCTACCATTGCTGGAACAGTAGTATTATCATTAGCATAAGTATCTACTAATTTACCAGATGGATTGATATCACCAGCTAATATATCAGCTACGGCATTAAGTCCATAAGTACCTGTATAACCAATCCAAAGAGCAGCGTCAATTCCATATAATCCTTCAGTTAAGAAATCACATTCGATTGCATTAGTAGAGTTGATTAAAACGATAGTTTTTTCAAATCCACTTGCTTCGATCATTTCGAACATATCGATTTCTTCTTTTGTTAACTCTAGGGAGTTTGTTCCGTCTACAAAACCATCCATTGGCATGTCAAACATTTCACCACTTACACGTGTAAGTACAACAATTGCTACATCTCCATAAGCTGTAAATGATGATTTTACATCATCTGTATATGCAGAAACAGGAACTTCATTAACATGATATTGTGCTCTTTCTCCGATACCTTCCATACCTTTTACTGGAACTCTTGTGTAGCTTTTACCTGCTCCTGTAGTATAGAAATCCCATAAAGTTGGGTTAACACTAAATCCTTGTTCTTCTAATGCTTCCTTTACTGTTGGAGCATCTGATGTATCAATATCAGCAGAACCAGTACCACATGTAGCAACATCTACAGCAGAATGGCTAAAAGTACTAACTTTTTCATCACCTTTTAATGGTAATGCATTATCTTTATTCATTAACATAACGATACCTTCGCCAGTTAATTGTTCTGCAATTAATTTGTCATGAGCTTCAAGCTCTTCTACGGAATCAAAATCACTTTCAAAGTAAACTGAATCATCAGCATCTTCATTGTTTTCAATTCTAAATGTACTTGTTTTTAATGCAATATTAATGGCTTGTGCACTACCATTAGCTACATAAGTTCCTATTAAAGCTACTATTAGGATAATGGCTGTAAGGCTTGTTAATACAGACCATTTTACTATACCAGTACCTTTCTTTTTCTTGTTGTTTCCCATTTTTTCATGTCTCCTTCGTTATAGTAAGCATTGTGAAAAATTATATAAATATAATAAATTATATAAATATTAAATTAATGTTGCCAATTTTTAGTACTTCCTGCTTTTTTCATTATATAAGACTTATCCTTTTTAGGTACTCTCTTAATAATAGAAGTATCTGAAAATTGTTTACTTTTAACTTCAAAACGGTTTTCTTGTTCTAACTTAACTTTAAAGGTAAATACTTTGTTACCTTTTTTCGTTTCCACTTGTTTACCATTATGATATAAAGTTACTTCATCTAAATTTGAATAAACCTTAATAGTTGCCTTTTTATCTGTACGATTAACATATCGTTTACTACAGATATGAACAAAAGGATCTTCTGACCAATATGCTTTGTATAAATAAAAGGAATCCTTTTTGGTCTTACGATCAAAAGTTACAAGGCCTTTATGATTCATACCTGGTTCCCCACCTTGATCTCTCGCATCAGCTGCAAAATCAAACATATTCCACACATGAGTCGCCCATAAAAATGGATGGCGTGCAAAACATTCAAGCATATATTCATGATACTTTGCTTGGTATTCCTCAGTGTTATCGCCACGTCTTGGCCTAGAGCTATGTAGGTTTGGCATTCCTTCTGCTCCATATTCTGAATATCCAAGACTACGATTTGGATATCTCCAATGGAAATATTTCATAAACAAATCATTTAATATAAGTCCTGGCACATACCAGCCAAGATACAGATTGTAACCTACAATATCAGTACAATGAACCACTGGATGAAAAGGCACGCACATAGCATAACAAGCTAATGTTGTGGGACGTGTTTTATCCATTTCATGACATAAATCATTTAATACCTTATGATTATCTAACATGTCTTTCTTATCTAATTGTTTCATTGTGATTTCGTTAGAAATTCCCCAAGTTACAATACTAGGATGATTATAATTTTGTATAATCAATTCTTTCATTTGGGAGATGGTATTCTCTCTTCCGTTATTCAGATGAGATGAAATATAAGGAATTTCTGCCCAAACTATCATTCCGTACTTATCACATAGGTCATAGAAATATTGACTATGTTGATAATGAGCCAAACGTATGGTATTCACACCTAACTCGCGAATTAATTCCATATCTCTATCATGATGTTCTTTTTCTAATGCATTACCGATTCCTCTATAGTCTTGATGACGGGAAACTCCGTGTAATGGATAAGATCTACCGTTTAAGAAAAAGCCCTTATCAGGATCTACATGAAAGCTTCGTATACCAAAAGAATTTCTTACCTCATCCACTTTTTCTCCATTACGAAGTAGCGTTGTTACAGCGGTATAAAGATATGGATCTTTTACACCATCCCAAAGATGAGGATTCTCAATATTAAAGGTCTGCTTCATGCCCGTTCCAGAAATAACTGTTTTTCCTTCTTGGTCTAAAATGGTGATTTCTACGTCAAGGCTTGATGCATTATGGAATGTCTCAATCTCAACCTTTCCTACTTTACCTTCAACTGTAGGTGTAATTTTCACACCAGTACCTCCATAATAGTCCATATCAAAATGATCCTTTGATACTACAATTAGCTGCACATCTCGGTAGATACCACCATAGAAAGTAAAATCCGCCATTTGAGGATATATTTTGTCATTAACACTATTATCTACATTTACATGTAGGGTATTTTCTTTTTGTAAAAACTGGGTTATATCTTTACGAAAGGTAGAATATCCACCTTCATGATACATAATTTTTGTCCCATTTACCTTTACTTCTGCTGACGAATTCACACCCATGAATTCTAGATATACTCTTTGATTGTCTTTATCAAATTCTGGGCAGGTAAAAGTTCTTGTATAACTACAAGTCCCTCTATAATAGTTATTACCACCATCCTGTCCGTCCACAGAATTCCAAGTATGAGGAATATTTACAGCCTCCGGCACACCACTTTGACCGACAAATTCCCAGCCTATGTTTAAATTGTGTATTATTCTCATATTTTTCCTTTCGTACGTTGTTTTAATTCTTCTAAATAAAAAAACTATTATGATTTTTCATTATATATTTCACAAGTTTTTTGTATCTGTCACAATTTTATTAGTTATAATTACTGTTTTCAAGATGTTTTGCACAAGTGGTCAATAAAATTGCATAGATGGTCATATTTTTAACAAACTTAATTATATACACTTTAATTAAGATACAATTAAGCTTTTTTTCTGGATGAAATAGGTAATTAAAGTGCTTTTATGGATCATTATTCTATAACTTAGTTAAGTACATCATTAACGCAAAAAACAGTCATTAGAGTAGATTTTCCTACTCTAATGACTGTTAGTTTTTGATATTACCACATTCTTGTTAAAACTATGGCATAGTGATAACAATTTTTAGGTAAAAGCAGTTGTCCTCTATATCTACCTTTACAGAGCCATTGTACTTTTTAACCGTATGTCTAATACTTTTTAAACCAAACCCATGATACCCATTCTTAATCTTTGTACTAATAGGTAAATCGTCCTCAAAGGTAAGAGTTTGTTCTGTTGGGTTACTAATATTTATAACCAAAAATTGTTTCTTCGTATAAATCAGCACATCAATAATTCGTTTCTCTTCCTCTTTAAATTGCCTAACACTTTCAATGGCATTGTCGATGGCGTTTCCTAAAATGGTATATAAGTCGATTGGATCTATAAAATTCAATTTACTACCATCTGCCACACAACTAATTTTTATTTGATTTGCTTCACAATAAAGGCTCTTTTCCGTTAGAATGGTGTCTAGGACCTCATTGCCTGTTTTCACTATTGAATCATATATCCTAATAGATTTCTCAATTTCATCTATGAACTTTTCCCCATTCTCATTCTTCATCATCCATCGCATCGCTGCCATCTGATGCTTTAAATCATGACACTTCTGATTAATTAAAGCGATATTTTCCTTAGCTAACTTATACTGTTCCTTCTGTTGATGCCAAAGTAAATCCATAGTTATCATTTGCTGTTTCATAGCACTCTTTCTAAAGAGAACACTTTGCAAGTATAAAACAGTCACGCAGTAAACCTGTGTCAGTACAAGGATGCCCCAGTTACGTACAATGATTGAGTTTTCTCCAGATTCATACAGCATTTCCCGAAACATTTCATAAATAAACAAAAGTAAAAATGCGGATGTTAGCTGTCTTGGACCCACCTCGTATCTACCTTTTTCAGGCATTCCCTTAGCAACGGTAAAGGCCAGTACTAGATCAAAAGCCACAAAAATCCATAGATTATTCATCCAGTACCAATTTCCTTCAAGTATTGTTAATATACCTAAGCTATTGAATATAGTCCAGATTTCATACCCTAACTCAAATGTAATAAAAGACCATATCCCATAGTACAATGCTGTAGTAATTGGAATCTGCCCACAGACTAAAAATAGCAGAACAAAAAAACCATAAAATATACCATACTCCTGCCAAGCTGAATAAATTTCTCCCAAATACATTAGGTTGGTAGTTAAGCTTATAATACAGCTTACAATTAAAAACAGCGCTGCTAGGATTTTAAAATGCTCCTTTTGTTTTAGCTGAATCAAGAAAATCATACCAGAAGCCCACATTGCCACCCCAAAAAAAAGTGCCTTACATATGAGTATAGTGAAATTGCCATCCATCACAAGTTACCTCCTATGTAGCTTGTAACAGCCTCCATGAATGATTTCTTATTTCGCCTGCTAATCTCTAACTCATTGCCTGCTACCACTGCTACGTCCTTTCGTATCTCTGAAACGTAACGCAAATTGACTAGATACCAGTAGTTGCACTTCATAAAATGGAAGTCCTTCAATTCCTTTTCTGCATTTTGCATTGTACCACGAACAACATATTCCCCGTCCTCGGTGTGATAATGCAACATACGGTTCTGTATCTCTACATAATAAATCTGCTTGGTATCCAGCCTTTTTACACCGTCTGCAAGCGTCAGAAGTATTGTCTTTCCTGAGTTTCTTTTATGTACACGACTGATGGCACGTGTAAGTTTAAGGGAAAAGGTATAATAATTAATTGGCTTTAATACAAAGTCCAATGCTCTTACTGAATATCCTCGGATAGCATATTGCACCATATTAGTAATGAATACTAGAACCACGTCTTCATCACATTTTCGTATCTGCTCTGCCGCATCCATTCCATTTACCTGGGGCATTTCTATATCTAAAAGGATAATATCATATATTGGCTGATACTCTGCCAGAATCTCACTACCATCGCCAAAAGTAAACACTTCTATCTCCTGATTTTGCTCCTTACCATACTGATTAACAAAATCACAGAGTTGCAAACGAGTAATCTCATCATCCTCTACAATTGCTATTTTAAACATCTTTATCCTCCATGTTGCACTGCCTTCTCACACCGCAAAACTTAATTATCCTACATCCAAACATTATGTTCAAGGTATGAATCAAGAATTAATATTATTATATAACATTATAGGAAAAGTCACAAATAGTTTATAAAATAATATCCAGAGCAAATTATGGTTTTTTCAATTTTTCAAATATAAAACAGATGTATAAAAAGGGTAATAGAGCATACTTATGAGTTTATCTAATATAAGCAACTATTAACACTATTTCTTTTTGATATGAATATAAAAATCTCCAGTAGAAGAAACCTCATACATAAGCTTCGTATCACCTACAGTGGTCCATGTCTTTTTATTCAACCCACTTTCGTTATTTCCAAGAAATGAATCATAGATACTACGGAACAATATCTCTGGCTCACTACTAACACTGGCTAAAAAGGCTCTGATAGTTTCACTTTTTGCAATATTATAAAGATTATCTGGCTGATACTTCATTCCCAGAGGATCCTTACATATGACCAAATTATAGTATTTGTCATCTTCATTTTTATTCAGAACAAGATTGAAATAAGAATTATCTAGTAGATACAAGACACAAAAATATCCACGATTATTATCAATTCCTAAGCTTTTTGCGGTAGAGTATTTTCTTCCTATCAACTCTTCAATAAAAGTATCTACTTGTTCCAGTGCATCTGCCGTTGGAGTTTTACTGTCGGTATCATTACCCCAACGCTTGGTTGATATATTAGCGGATGAATATTTGGTGAGTCTTGGGAATTCTATTCCACCGACCATATAAGCTCCCTTACGGTACAAAGTATCCCCCAGTCCATAAAATGCCATATATCCAGTATGTTCAATGGTTTTTGGTATTTTTACATCGGTTGCACTAGTACAGGTATAGAAGGCAAAGTCACCCACATATTCCAGTGAGGAAGGAAGAGTAAATCCTTTTAATTCCCAGCAGCCAGCAAAAGCATAGTCATCGATTTTTTCCAAACCTTTAGGTAACGCACAAGTTGTCAAATTGATGCAACCGGCAAAGGCGGCTTCCTCTATCTTTTTTAGCTTTTTCGGTAAGGTTACACTTTTTAAGTTGACACAGCTGTTAAACGCATTCTTCCCTATCGTCTCTATATTGTTTGACAAATTAACTGTGGTAAGTTTATCACAGCTATTAAATGTGGAATTCGGCAATTCCTTTAGCTTTGCATTAGGTGAAAAGGTTACTTCCGTAAGTGAGTTACATCCTGAGAATACATTACTCCCCAATTTTTCCAGTGTAGCAGGGAAGGATATCTTAGAAAGCTTGCCACAATAACGGAAGGCTGCATTTCCCACATAAGTAACAGACTTACCAAGGGTAACAGATTGAAGCTTCGTACAACCCTCGAAAGCACTTTGCTCAATTCGGGTAATACTATTCGGAAGTGTGATGGAGGTCAGGCTTCTACAGGATAAAAATGCATCCGAAGAAAGTTTCTTCACACCTTCTTTAATAGTTACACTTTTTAAATTGGTAGCACCATTAAACGCCTCAACACCTATCTCTTTCACACTACCTGGAATCGTCACCGAGGTAATGTTTTTGTTATTCCTAAAGGCACAATCCATGATTTTTGTTACCGTATTCGGTATCACTACCGCACCTTTTGCCATTTCACCACTAACTAGCATATTGTTTACGATAACTAGAGGTCCTTTCTTCTGCTGTGCTGTCAACCAAGGTGTAGAAGTAAACGCCATGTCTCCTATGCTGTTAATGGAGGATGGTAGGGATACTACAGAGAGCTTAGGGCTATAAAAAAAAGCAACTTCGTCAATCTTCTTGACTCCTTTTTTAATTGTTACACTTTTCAGACCATCACAGTAGGAAAATGCTCTTTTGGAAATGGTTTTTATAGACCCAGGAATTACTATATCAGTCATTTTCTTATTATATTGAAATGCCTCTTCTGCTATGACGGTTACTTTGTCTGGTATGGTAATCTTTCCGCTAACACTGTATCCATCAATCAAAACGTTTCCAATGATTAACAGCTTCTTGTTCTTTCTGGCATTTTCTAGAAAAGGGGTATTATCAAAGCATCCTCCCCCAACACTAGTCATGCTATCTGGTAAGGTTATATCTTTCAATTTTGTACAACCAGAAAATACAGAAAACTCCATGGTCTTAAGCCCGTCAGGCAATACTATCTTTTTTAATGAGGTACAATCTCCAAAAGCCCATCTATCAATTCTCTCCAGCCCATTTTCTATTGATACACTAGACAGGCTGCTACATCCAGCAAAAGCATAATCTCCAATAATTTTTACACTACTTGGGATGGTAACACTCTCGATATTCCTGTTCTGAAATGTGTGCCCACGAATTTCCTTAACCCCCTTAGGGATTGTGATATCCTTATCACTTCCCATATAGTCAATTAGAACACCGTTTATTATTTTAAAATCAGTGTCATTACTTGCCTGTACATCCGTTCTAAGACCAAACATAAGGCAAAGAAAAATTAGTGCAAAGGTCTTAATAACATATTTTCTCATCAGTCAATCTCCTTTTTTTATATATAAATCGTACACCATATATCATACTAAAGAAATATTTGGAATTCAATGAATATTTTTCCATTATTAAGCTTACTTTGCCAATTCATAAGACTTTACATAATCACATTATTATTTTGATTTTGTTGAATAACACATAACATAATGATACAATGATTCTTGTCATGATATGCATTATTTCGTCGAAGGAATATTGACAATTATAGGAGATAATGTAAATTCTTGAAGGTTTTTGTTATTGACGATTGGGTAGAACAAGAAAAAATGTTAGCAGAAAAAAAGAATAGAAATACACTTGATACCAATGAAATAATTATATACGATAACCATCATATGCCATATTAATACAGCATAGCAGATGTTATATCAGAAGGGGCTTTATGAATATTTACCAACAAATAAAAAGTAAGAATGTTACAAATTTAAGCAAAGTAGCTATGACAATACAGCTTCGTGATAGTAGTGATAGGTCATATACCTATGAGCAGGTGTTTTTGGAAGTAGATCGTTTTGAAACCGTATTAAGAGAAGCTTTGATAAAATCCGGTGATAGAATTGCCCTTATAGCAGAAAGCAGTCCCGAATGGAGCATTGCATATCTTGCCATTCAAAAGCTTGGTGCAACGGCGGTACTTCTTGATGCTTCTTTGGATAGCCAAAATATAATAACTCTTTTAGAACAATCTGAGGTTCGTGGAATTTTTACATCACCCGATACGATTAAAAAGCTGAAATCAATTTTTGATGTTCCTGTCTTTAATCTATTGGAGCGCGGAGAATTATTCCCACAAAGTCCTTGCATAACTTCTTTCGTAGAAGGCTATACAGAAAATAAGGAGGTATCCTCTATTATATTTTCATCCGGCACAACGAAAAAGGCTTCTGGCATTATGCATAGTCATGATTCATTGCTTTTGTCCTCACAAAACTGTCTCGATGCCAACAGGCTAACAGCAAATGACCGTTTCCTTGCTATATTACCCAACAGTCATATTTATGGGCTGGTGTGCCAGTTGATAGGTCCGCTCCTTCTAGGGGCAACAACTTGCTTTCTGGAAACCCTGAGTCCCGATACACTAAGCGCTGCTTTTGGGAATTTTCGTCCAACGGTTCTTCCAGCTGTACCAAAAGTTTATGAACTTTTAAAAAACCAAGTAATGCAAAAGATAAACAGTGATTCCAAAACGAAAAGATTATTTGAGCATTTATTCCCAATATGCTTAAAACTGCGCAGGCATTTTGGTATCAATCTTGGAAAAGCACTATTTAAAGCAATTCATACCGGATTTGGAGGAGACCTTAGGGTTTTATGCTCCGCAGGCGCACCTCTATTAATGGAAACAGCCGATTTTTATTTTGGCGTTGGCTTTGATATGCTCATAACCTATGGTGCAACTGAAACCTGTATTCCTACCATAGGAAATCGTGGAAAAAATATTACAACAGATAGCTGTGGAAAACCATATCCAGGCGTTTTGGTAAAAGTAAGTGACAGCGGTGAAATTTTAATAAAATCTCCTTATGCAATGCTTGGATATTTTAAAGACGAGCAAGCAACGAACCGTGCTTACGATAGGGACGGTTGGTTTTTGTCAGGAGATTTAGGCCAAATTGACGAAAAGGGAAATGTGAGGATTTTAGGACGTTGTAAGGAAAATATTGTTTTACCTACTGGCAAAAAAATTGCTCCTGATGATGTTGAGGTGGCCTATGGTGGAATTCATGGCATGAAAGATATGGTTGTCTGTGGAGTCCCTGTAACTGATGGCAGCTATGATGAAATACACGCTTTTGTAGTTCCTGAGATAGAGAACAAAGATGAAGTTTTAAAACATCTAAAAGAACGAAGCAATTCACTTTCACAGAATATGAAACTATGTGGTATTCATATTGTTGATGAAATTCCTAAAACATCTTTGCAAAAGCCCAAACGTTATCTTCTTAAAAACATGATTTTAGAGGGAAAGCTCACAAACCCAATTATGAGTACACAGACGAACAATACAGATATTGCATCAATCATTAAAGAAGTTGTTATGCAGGTATCAAATGTAGATGTTTCCTCTCTTTTACCTAATACTAAACTATTTATTGAATTATCCATTGATTCATTAAGCTCCCTTGAACTTGCATGTGAAATCGAAGCACGGTGTGGAGTGAAAATAGATCATATTCTTCACAAAGATATGACACTTTCCCAGCTTATTGAATTTGTAGAGTCTCCTGCCCAACAAGATTTTACATCCCAGTCTACTTTATTCCCCAAAGTAAAAAATCAATTTGATTACTTTGTGTTTAAGTTTGCAAGAAACCTACTGTGCCTTTTATATCGAATAAAGGTCAAAAATGAAACCGTTCTTCCAGAGGATAGCGGTTATATCATTTGTGCAAACCATGTTTCTAACTTTGACTATTTATATTTAACCCTCAATTTTAAGAAAGAACGATTTAAAAAGTTCTGCTGCATGGCTAAAAAAGAATTATTCGGTAAAAATTTCTTTAGTATTTGGATCGCAAAAATTGCCGGGATGATTCCTATGGACAGAGGTGGTTCAGTCCACGAATCTATGACTGTTATTCGAGAAAAGTTAGAAGAAAAATGGGGTATTTTGATTCATCCGGAAGGAACAAGATCCGGTGACGGTACGCTTGGAACATTCAAAAAAGGAGCCGCTACTTTAGCAATTGATACCAATGTTCCAGTTGTTCCTGCATACATAAAGGGAGGATATGAAGTTTATCCTCGTTCGAAAATGCTACCTAATCTATTTAATTGGAAAAAGATGAAAAAATATCAGATTGATGTTATTTATGGTGAGCCAATTCTACCAAAAGGGTTAACACCAGAAGAACTAATACAAGAAATTGAAATTGCGGTAAAAAAACTGGCTGATTCAGCTTCCTATCCTTTAAAAATGGCATAAATGACTGGATAAGAGTTGATGAAATCAGTTTTAATAGGCATGTATGCCCCACATAAACATAACGTTTATGTGGGGCATAAGATTTGTATTTAATACATAGTATCTTCTCTTCCACAGGAAGCATCCACCGGAGAAACGCCCTTAAATGTACTGCGTCCCATGATTTTTTCTACTACTGCTTCTATGGTTTCTTCATTATTGGTATAGGCATTAATAAAAGTCTGTATCATTGGCACGTCAATGAGATGGTATGGATTTGCAAGACTAATAAACATTGTTGGTACTTCCCTCACAAACCATGGTGCATCATTGCCCATCCCCATGAGCCCCTGCCACATAAGACGTATTACCACATTGTTACTTGCAGTTTCAAAATTAGCAACATAAATTACCAAATCATAGTTACCCGAAAAATCACTTGTTTTAGAAAATATCTCCTGTAAAAGTTCTATTGCATGTGGATCATTAC
>JAEWHU010000234.1 GCA_023387635.1 Bacillota bacterium | reverse complement strand
GATCCAACTATTATTATAACAATATAATCTTTGGCATATGGCAATACTTGCTCTGAAATAGCTAATGAGCGTAAGATAGGATCTAGAAAGAGCATAAATATAACAGCAAAAGCAATTAAAAATAATATGATATACTTTAGAGCTAAATATAAAATATCCTCAGCTTCTTCTTTCTTACCTTCCCCTAATTTTAACGATATCAAAGAGGACGTTCCAATACCAATTAACAATATAAATGCCATTTGAATGATTTGCACTGGCATAGTAATACCTACTGCCGTTAATGCATACGAACTTATCTTACCTACATATATACGATCTACTATATTAAAGATAGCACTACTTAACATTCCAAGAATAGCTGGAATACTTAGTTGCCACAACAATCTAGATATCTTTTGGGTTCCAAGGTTCATTTTCATATATCTCTCCACTCCATAATAATACATAAAATATTTTAGTTTCTTTATATTTTAAATATTTAGTCATAATGTAGAAAGTATACAATAGATTTTCTTTATAATCCAGTATTTAATTAGATTTAAAATTTTTAAATTAGATTTACCTTGGCAGTGTATGTATTAATAAGAAGTACCCTATCAACTCTTACATGATAGGGCACCATATTTTCACTTACATAACCATCATTGTTCTTACTAAAGGAAACCAGCAATGTATTTTTATAAATTGCTCCATTGTTAATATATAATCTTCCTTTCCTTCTTTCGCATTTAGGAAACGAAATTTATCTTCATCTATTCTTAAAAATGTAACATAGTGCGGTTCAAACCCTTCTAAGTATCTGATAATCCCTACTTTACATTGTTTACTTGCCTTAATGGTTGGCTTCTTCCATATGGTATTAGTAATTGATATATTCTTACTTTTTATATAATTCCTTAACGTTTTCGTTGGTGTTCCAAGCATACCTTTGTATGGAAGTATTTTATTCATTTCTTCATATACTTGTTCATAATTATATGAATATCCTAATCCACGGAACAGATTATATGCAGCAATCCAACCACAACCATTCATATCAGAACTAATACTTCCATATTGAAAACCCTTCATTAGTCGTTGAGTGATAATAAACCCATCTGTTGATAAAGCTTTGTCTCTCTCCATAAATTTTCCTCCCATCCTGATTCTAATTATGCATATACTTACAGATAATAATCCCATTATATTAATCTGGATATTAATATACCACATTCCTTATATATTTATTTGATCGGAAAGTACCAATAGCACTCTACCATTACTCCTGATAGAGTGCTATTATTATTTTCTCCCAATTCTCTCAAAAATTATATATAGTAATTCACATATTAACTTCCATACTACTGCAGCAATTATAAAATAAACTACAAATCCTAATACAGCTAAAAATAAATTATTAGCCGGTTCTGACGTAATCCACCTTTCACCATCTCGAAAATAACTTATTTGTTTCTCATAGAAGCTAGTTAAATATATTGATTTCCCCCAAAGATAAGCTTTATAAATAATTATAATACATCCAATACCATACAAAAAAGTTATAATAGATTTTAGCGTCATCTCTCCAAACTCAACAAACTTTCTAATATTCTCATTCATATTTCTTTTCTCCAATCTTATTATTTTACTAAAAGCTTCAAACACCTGCTGTATATCGATGCCTAGAATCTGTATTCCTTCACTTGTTCTAGGGCCAGTTACTAATAATTAAATATAAATTCTATATAATGATTATACATTACTAGCTTACAATTCTCAACCAAAAATTGTAAGCTATTGTAGCATACAAATAAAAACACCCAATCATTATTGTTGATAGAGTGTTTTTATCGAGATTATTAGCTATTCAATACAACTTAGTTCCATATTTCCATCTATTTATTTTCAAATATCTCTTCAGCTAATTTACATGCACTTATTGCATCTTCTAAAGTGTCCGTTGCTATTAGAAATCCGCTATTATGGCAGAACCTTAATGTCCCTATACCACTAGTATCTTTTAATTCATTGTCTCGTTTTCCTCTCCAAGTTTCTGGAAATGGTATCTTTAGTTCATTGCTATCCTTATCTATAGGAACTCCCTGGGCACCAAATCCACCTCTATCTGAAGGGTATATAACAAAATTAATATCTGTTCCAATAATAAATTGCTTCCACGGTGCACCGACTGATAATACCGCTATCTGATCATTTGCATGTTCTAGCGCTTCACGAACTACTACTTCAGCTCTACGCACACTTTTGATTTTCTCAAACTTCTTCTTAAGTAAAGTTAAAGCAAAATTCTTTGCCTCCAAAAAGCATTGGTCTTGATCTTCTACCGAATCCCAATTTGGATTATATAAAGAAACTATTTCTGCGATCTCATTCCTACTCCCTGTATTATCAGAAAGATCAAGGGGCTGAACAAAGGATTCATCAAACTTAACGACTTCCTCAGCATCTAATATCTCTATTCCATATTCTCTCCATAACAATCCAAAAGCTGCATAGGGGATACCATTCTCTCTAACTTCCGCCCCTTCTTGATGATGGTCAAACTTACCATGACCAATATCAAATACGATGCCATTATAGTTCTCTGGTACTTCATAGCCTCTTTCTATTATAATATCTGGATTTAGATAAGTTAATAATGCAGACGAGAATACATCGTCAGCATGAAATTTACCCCCGTGGGTAAAAGCATTATTTGGTAATTGTCTTTTTATGTCCATTCTATTATCCTCGTTTTCTCTTTAGTAACTACTAAATATTATATTAACATTTTGCCATAGACGTAAAATTTTATTCATCCTATGCCATATTAGTTTTCATCATAAAAGAAATTCATAGGATCTTTTATATTTAATAACTCTGTAAGAATCATTATTTCAGAATAAGTCCAATCTGTAGTCCCATTTATTTTTCTAGTAATCGTTTGATTACTAACTTTTAATTTTGCAGCTATTTCTTTAAAGCTAATGTTTTGCTCCATCATAAGCTGAATAATATTTTGTTGTTTCATATTTTCCCTCATTTCTGCACTGTTTTTTACGCATATCAAATTTGTGGATGCAGTGTAGACACAAACTTGCTGAGTGAAAGAATTGAAAATCTTTCACATTTTCTACTTTTAGTTATACAAGTTTATTGTACAATATCAGCATAGAAAGCACAATCATAACAAAACACTTTATATATACTCAAAACAAATTCCAATTAATTTAAAATAAGAGCAAGACACCACTCTCAAATAGGAGTGTTATCTTGCTCTAAGCATATGTGTCTTTACTATATATTTCAATTCATATTATCTATCGTCAAATTGTCTATCTGCTGTAGAAAATCAGTAATGTTGCAAATAATCGTTGAGCGCTTACTCATTCGCATATTAAGTTCTTCTAACTTACTCCCCATAGAATCAACTACATCTGCAACAGATCCAACACCGGTTGCTGCTCCATAAATTTCATCACTTGTTTGTTCAATTCCCGTTATAATTCGTTCAGTGAAATGTTTAACTTCTTTTGTACAATCATTCACCTGATTAAAACCTTTTTGAACATCTAGAGCATACCTAAAATTATCTTGAATCGTATCTTTTGTATTCTGTATCTCACTACTTAGCAGATCAATGCTTTCATGCAAGTTCTTAATGCTCTCATCAATCCCCTGTACTAAATTAGTAGTTGAAGCTGATAATTTTCTAATTTCTTCTGCTACTACTGCAAACCCTCTACCTGACTCCCCTGCTCTTGCAGCCTCAATCGATGCATTCAGTGCTAAAAGATTAGTACTCTTTGCTATCCCAGTTATATTATTAGACATTTCTTTAATATTATTAAAATTATTTTCTAGCCCATGAAATGATTCTGTAAATAAATCAAGCTGAGAACATGTCCCATTTAATTTGCTTGCTAATATACTCATTTTATCATCTGCCTGCCCTACTGCCGCCTCAGATTGCTCCATAACAACATTAATATTATTTACATATTGATGAAAGTCCTTAAAATTGGTATTAAGGCTATTAATCGTTTCCTGAACTTTACCAACTTGTGAATATGTATCTTGAATATCCTGTACTGATTTAAATACTATAACCTCTTCGTCCATGAATTCTTCTATTTTCTTTTCAATATGTAATGTACCATAATTTATATGCTTGTAATTAGCCACGTCTTTACTTGCTGGCAACTTACCATCTTCTTCTACCAGCAAATTAACCTCTTGTTTAGAATGAAGTGCGCTGTCTTTTTTTAATTTAAACCATCTCATTATTTACTCCATTTCTGCGCGTTTTTTTGCGTATCTCAAGATTGTGTCGAGGACTACGCAGACACAAATCTTGCGGTTGAAAGTACAATGTTTTCAACCTTCTGCCTCCTATTCAAACACAGCTAGAACCATGGTCTGATTAAAATGCTGTTGATTTAGCTGTTCCCCATATCCTGCAAAACCTATATAGTTACCTAGTGCACTACCCATATTTATAGCAAATTCATCCAAATATCCATCTCCCTCAAAAAGAATGGAGCGTGCAAGACAATTAATCATAATAGATAAGGATGGATTGGGAATATCTTGTTTTACTTTTTCAATGGTTTCATTTATAACTGTTTTATAATCGTCTGGTTCCAAAAGAACCATTTTTGAATTATTATATACCCTAGCATGATATGCCATCCCATTATTCTTTACAACTGCCTGATTGGCTGTGATGTACATATCCCCTCCTATAATTCTTCCAAGAGGATAACCATCTAAAAATTTCGGTAAATTTTCTACTGTGGTATTAAGGGCTTCTGCAGTTACTTTGGCTGCAGGTTTATTATCATATTCATATACGATACGGTTCTTAACATCAACCTTTGTTGCTGTAAAATAATGTGTTGTTGGCTTGTATATATTCTCTCTATATAATTTTATTTTTCCACCTAGATTCTTAATAAATACAAAAATACAAGCATTTTCATACACGATACCATTTAATGACACCATTGTTTTTTCTGCTTTACCATGATCCCCTGCAGTTCCTCCAAAGAGAGGTATGTTCTTACTCTCAAGTACTGATTCAAAGGTGGATAATACTAATTCTTCACAACCAATCAAACCTGTTGACATTTCAAAACAAACTGTATTGGAATGGTCATGAAATTTGTTAATACAATTTGATATCCTATCCACATATTTAATCGGATATCGGTCCACCTCTTCTAGTAAGTCTGCATAGCATTCAATCCCATCTTCTATACCCATAACTAATAAAGAATCTTTATATGCTCCATCTTTGCAAAAACCGGCAAAGGTTGTTGCACCCATAACAATACTATTTGCATATCTTTCCTTAAGCAGTAAAGTATATTCTTTAAAATGCTTAATGTCTGAATAGAATAAAATTAATTTCGGAGACTTAAAACCTAATGTTGCCTCAGATATTGCTCCATTCAAATCTCGATTCGAACTTTTACCTACTTTATAATTCATAATTCCTACGTTCCCCACCTTATCTTATTTAGATTAAAGTCTTATAAAAATTGTTTAAGCTCTTCTCTTATTTTGCGCTTCTAACAATATTCTACTCATCTTATGTCTTATTATGAGGTATATTGTTATATTTTTAACAGAAAATTACTATTATTATATAAAATGTAACTTGCAATGTCAATGAAATGAAGTGATATTTTACCATATATTACAAATAAATGTTTTGGATATAATAAAATAACGGATAACGTGAAATCACTCACTGAATAGGCGAATGTAAAGCACTCCACCACATTACATGACAGAGTGCTCTATTAAAGTTTTAGACTATTAAAATAAAACTTGATAAGTTATACCATTTCACCATTGAAATATCTGAAGTTAATGTGTATTTCATTATTTACTATGAAATACTATTATATTCATATCTTTTATAAATCACCAAGAGCACTTAAGAAATCAACTATTTCCTCATTGCTTACTTTTGAACCGTACTGTGAACTTGCCACATCATCCTCATAATTTTCATAATCCATATCACTTATTAAAGTTTCATCTACAGAAATAACTGTAGCTGTACGGCTAATTCTACTAGTAATTGTTTTAAATACTTCATCAAATTCTTCTTCATGTTCCATATGGTATACACGGCTATCCTTTGACATTTGTCTAATCCATCTTTCATCTAAGCCGCCACCAATTGCAATTGGAATAACATTCAGTTTACCATCTTCCGCTCTTTGACGAAGTTCATATCCTGCTCTTTTAGCTTGCTCACCATCCGTTGGATTTCCATCACTCATAAATATAAAAACAGGCTTATAGCTCTCATTTCCTGCATCACGTATTATCCTACTAATAGAATCTAATCGTTCTAACGTCATATTAATACCTTTTGCTGCATTTGTCTGATCAGCATCTGTTTTGATATCATCAATGATTTTATCCGATATATTTCTCAATTCTGAAAATTCTACAACACAATCAGCAAATCGACTGAATGTAATAACACTTATAACAGCTGAATTATTCAGAATAGGTATCTGTCTCATCCTATGAAGCATTATCTTCAATACTCTTTTCACTTCGTCAATACGGCGGTGAGGTTGTTTACCAGGTAACATTGTTATATTTCTTACATTATCAGAACCATCTGTGGTATATGCTGGTGTATCGTCATAAGTAAAATCGCTATCACGGTTAGTGATGAATCTCATAGATGTACTAATATCTATGCAAAAACATATCGGAATACGCGTTTCACCACTACTTATTGTGCTGTTATATTGTGTATAATATTCTGATGTAAATGCATCATAATCGTTGCGCGCCATATTTTTTCTCCCTTACTTTATATAAAATATATCTCAAATTCTTTTTTCACCATAAATTTACCTGTAGGTTTATCCACTGCAAAAGTTTTCATAATACTATAGTAAAGATTTTAGTAGGACGGTCTTCCAACTTTTCTACACATTGAACATCTTACAGGGTTACCCCATCCTTTTTTAAGATATAATTCTCTCTCTCCATTGGTAAAATCAAATGTACAACCGCAATCCCTACATCGAATTCTTGCATATGCTTGATTCCTATAGGATATATTACATTTTTGGCACATAGCATTTTTTAAGTGATAGTAAGGAGTCTCTGTTCCACAAGATGAGCATTGCATAACCTTCTGTTTACAATCACGGCAATGTTTTTGGTCTTTCCAATCAGAATCCTGTTCTTTCTTAATTTTATGAAATAAAGCAGTTCTATTCGTATAATAATAAGTCTTTGAACAATCCACACACTGAAAGCTTATGGTTGATTTTTTATCGATACAGTCATTACAAATACGGAACTCATCAAAAAACAAATCTGAGAAATAGAATCTAGGGTGTTCTTCATGGCAAAATTCACACTTATAAAATATATCATTTTTGCCTTTTTTAAATCTCTGAGGATAGATTTTTAAAGACTCTCTATCTATAGGGTTGTCCAACTCCTGTTTGAACTCTTCTGTTACTCTTATCCAGAAATTAACATTTCGTCTGTTGCCCACTTTACTAAATTTACCATGTCTATGAAAAGTTTCATAAAACGCTGATTTAAATGGGGTTAAATGGCTCCACATAAA
>JAEWHU010000180.1 GCA_023387635.1 Bacillota bacterium | reverse complement strand
CATATACTATTATTTCCAATTTTACAAGTTAGTATTAGGAAGTAGACATTGAATTTTTTATTTTTTTGGGATACAATATCCTGTGAGATTGCTAATTAATTATAAAATAAAATGAAAGCAATTCTAGATTATTACAGATTAAGAGGAGAATAGAAATGATTAATCCAGCAAAATTGTTAAAGATAAAAGGAGCATGGGACAAATTTTCAAATAATCATCCTAAATTTGAACCATTTATAAAAGCAGTTCAAAAAAATTCAATAGAAGAAGGAACTATTATTGAAATTAATTTTACCACAGCAGCAGGTCAAACAATAAGTACAAATCTAAAGTTAACACAAGAGGATTTAGAGCTATTTCATGACTTGTCTGATATGATGAGTAAGTAGAAATTAGTTCAAATTATTTGCATAGCAATAAGGATATAAGCAAGTAACAAATTGATACAGAATATTAACTTTGATAAAAATGCACCCTAATTATAAGACATATATTCTTATACTTAGAGTGCATTTTCTAAAGTGTTTTAAGAAGCATAAAACTGGTTTACACATTTAACGATTAAGACTTCTTATATTCTCTATAGGATAATTCTTTGTTACTTTATGAGAAGAATAAAAATTCATAAGTATTATAAATAGTAAAAAGAGTAAGCATATTACCACATGCAGAATCCAAGGATAAAGATATAATTGACTTGTAAAAATATCTTTTAGAGAATCTACAAAAGATACTTCTACATTACTTAATCGTTTTACCGAGGTTATCATCACAATGATAAATAATATAAAGTTAGATATTAGTATAGCTAAAACTCCTTGTAACACACCTACTTTTAAATAGTGCTTTGTAAAATCAGATTTTGTTACACCGATGGATTGTAAAACACCGATTCTATTTTGTTCCTGTTCTGCTTTTGAAATTAAAGTGTTATAAAGTATAATTAGTGCAATTAAGGAAGAGGTTAATCCTAGTAACCCTATTATAATGGTATTACTTAACCCTTGATTCCACAACGATTCATTACTTTCACGATAATTATATAAAGAATGTCCATTGTTGTTGGCATAGGCTAAAAGTTTAGCATCCAGAACTGTATTTTCATCCGAATCAGTATTTAGGTACCATATAGTTCTACCGTACTTTGTCTTGAACAAATTAGAAGTCATGGTTCTCATTTCATCGATGCTAACTCGAAATAGTCCTAATTTTGAGTTTGGATATACTTTCTCCATTCCACTATATGAAGTAATTACCGTATAAGGTGAAACTGTATCAGAGAACGGCCATATACCTTTCTCTGGAAAATAATAAATAATACCGCCAATGGTTACTTCTTTTGTAGTATAACTGATTACCCAAGATTGCCCTACGATTTTTTCGTCGTCGGAGGATAATTTAATTTTATCTCCAACTTTAATATCGGTTTGCATCTTGGCGATGTCTTTATATGCTTTATCATAAGATAATTTATACGTGTTGCTATTTTCTAGTATCCATACCATACGATTATCTTCATTGGTGGAAGTAAGTAGTTCATAGGATTCATATGGTTCTTTTTTAGAAGTGGTATCTCCTTCTAAATACATAGGAATAAGTAATACAATTTCTTCGCCACTATCAAACTTCTCTTTATTAATACTACCTACAGTGATTGCTTTTTCATACTGACGATACAACTCAGTGTTTGAATCTATACTATATAATTTTGTTAAGAAAGCATTCTTAATCCATTCTGGTTGGTTATCAAGTTCAGTATCGCCTGTAGTAAAATGTTCAGATGATAATTCCGTTGGCAGTAGATCCCGAAAGGTATTCATAAACGGATTATGTTCCATTCCCTCATACCAGAATAATAATTGTTTACCAAATTTATAAGTATCAACTTTAGTAACCCCATCAATGGATAATAAATCTTCATTTACGATATTAATTTTCTTTTGCATTTCTCCATAAATAGCTTCTATACCGTAATCAGGTCGATTATTTACTATTACCGTATTAATATAGTTTTTAAATGACATATATCCAAGTAGAACAGTAGTAAGTAATATACTAATGATTAATGTTGATAAGCCAAATGGTAACAAGGATTTTCCTTTGTTCTGTTTAAAATAATTCCAAGATATGGTTGAAAAGCTTTGTTTCATTTTGCTAATATCAATAACTTTTTTATGTTGTTGTTTCTTAGTATGTTTTGGTGGTTTAGACATTGTGCCAAGTAAAGGTATTCTAATAGCAAAAATCATAGGAACTAGCATACCTACAAAAAGTGCAATGCATCCAGCTAATATACCAACCAAAACAAGAGGATAAGATACAAAGAATTCGATACCACTTCCTTTTGCATTATTTAAGATAAGTATTGAAAAATAGGATATTGCAAAACCAAGAGTAATGCCAAAAATCAAACCACTTCTTAATAAGTACAGCCCCTCCCATAAAATAATCTTAATAATCTGTTCGTTGGTTGCACCAATGGATTTGAGTAAAACTATTTTTCTGGTTCTTCGCTTCATTTGCGTAATAAATATTTGAAATACTGCACAAGCAGTAGCTAAAAATATAATAGCGATTATAACAATAGTAAGTGCATTTTCTGTTGTACCTTCCGATGTTGGAAAGGAAAAAGTATTTCTTCTAAAATTAGAAGTATCCATTGTTGATACATTATCAGGTGTATCTGTATTTGTACCATTATGTAAATTTAATATGGATTGGTAAGTAAATACTGCACTCCAATTAATACCATGTAGGGTTAAGGCTTGACCATTGTCAATTATATTTGGTTTTTTATCATTTTCCATAGCATTAATAAAATTTAAATAATACAGGTTCATTTGCTCCATATCGCTTTCGCTAATATAATAATAATTAGCAAATCCATCATTGAACCCATTCGCATTTTTTTCTATTTCTCTATCTTTGTAATTCGGTTTTAAATCATTAAATATATTAACATTATCTAAATCAAGAAATATATTTTGATTGAACTCATAATCAGAGGTTTCCAAAATACTATTATTATAAAAGGCATCTAAAATTTCTTCGCTAGCAGATTCGGTAATAAAGGAGTTTGGAGCAGCATGGCCACCTAAATCCCACTTATCAGTATAGGTATTAAGAATCCCTGAGATAACAAATTCTTTTTTTATTGTCACCTTTTGATCAACTAGAAATCCTTTGGTACGAATGGTTTCAGGATCTGATACTTCCCCCACTTTATAAACATAAAAATAATCACTAGAAGCAACTAATAAAATATCGTTAAATTCTTCAAATGGTGTTTCATGATATTTATTACTATTTATACCATACCATTCATCTTCGCCACTTACTTCTGAAATTATTTTTTGAGTTGTTTCGTAAGTGTATTTGTCAACATCTGCAGCCACTGTGACAATATCGATTTCTACGGATATTTTCTGCCCTATCTCAAGATCTAAACCTAAATCACTCATTTGGTTTAGTTCAACCATAATCTCATTATCAGCTTTAGGATAATCACCTTTATACAAAGTAAGATGGCCCATATCAATTAGCTTATCATTATAGGTGCCAACAACTCCTAATTTGGCTGAATTACCAATTATTAAACTTTTATTTAATTCTTTTACACTAGGTTCATTCTCTAACCTTTCTAATACTTCTTTATCACCATTTAAATATGCAGCTTCCCATTCTCCATACAAATCAAATCGTTTTGCTAATTTTGT
>JAEWHU010000157.1 GCA_023387635.1 Bacillota bacterium | reverse complement strand
CTATGTTACACCGTGTTGTAACTACTAAGAACGGTGTAGTTGTAAATCCAACTCTTACTTTTGATGAAAGAGGGCATAGAAAGAATACAGTTTTATATGGTGTTTTTGGTGTAGAAGAGGATGGTAGTGAACCAGTTGGATTTTATCCACACGTGGAGGATTTTATTGGAGAAGGGGGTTCCTTTGAACATCCAAGAGCAATTGTAGAACAATATGTTCCTGTAAAAGAAGGATATGAAATCAATGGTTATGAAGCTATGGGAGGAATACAATTTAAGGATACAAAGATTAGTCCTTACGAAGAAAAAACGTATATTATCCTATTAGGATATGGCTCATCCAGGGAAGAATTAGAAGATTATGTGAATGCATTCTCCACAAAAAAGAAATGTTTAGCTTCACTAGAAGCAACGACGGAGTACTGGGAAGATAAAATAAATATATCTTACAAAACTGGAGATAAGAATTTTGATTCTTGGATGCATTGGGTTAACTTTCAGCCTATGTTAAGAAGAATCTATGGATGTTCTTTCTTACCACACCATGATTATGGAAGAGGTGGAAGAGGGTGGAGAGATTTATGGCAGGATTGCCTTGCACTACTTATGATGAATCCAACTGGTGTAAAAGATATGTTAATCAGTAACTTTAGTGGCGTAAGGGTGGATGGTACCAATGCCACAATTATAGGTACGAAGCAAGGAGAATTTATAGCTGATCGTAATAATATTACAAGAGTATGGATGGACCATGGTGTCTGGCCGTTCTTAACCACTAGACTCTATATTATGCAAAGTGGGGATTTGGAAATTTTACTAAAAGAAAATTACTATTTTAAAGATCCACAGGCAGTAAGAGGGGAAGAAAAAGATTTATTGTGGAATGCAAATGAAGGTAATCGGTTGAAAACTCAGGATGGAGTGGAGTATCTTGGGAGTATATTAGAACACATGTTAATTCAACATCTGACTGCTTTCTACGATGTAGGCGAGCATAATCACATGAGACTTCGTGGTGCAGATTGGAATGACGCTCTTGATATGGCGAAGGAGAGAGGGGAAAGTGTAGCATTTACCTCCCTTTATGGTAGTAACTTAGAACAAATGGCAGATTTAGTGCTTGAACTTAATAAATCTGGTATTACTAGCCTGACATTCTTAGAAGAAATAGAATTATTACTTGAAGATAACATTGAATTATATGATGACATATCAATGAAGCAAAAGTTATTGCATACTTATTGTACTTACTGTAAACATAGAGTTTCTGGTAAAAAGTATACCGTATCTTCCACTAGTTTAGCAGAGAATCTAAGGAATAAAGGAACTTGGATCAGAAATCATATTCGAGAAACCGAGTGGATAACTAATAGTAGTGGGCATTCATGGTATAACGGTTATTATGATAATGATGGTAGAAGGGTAGAAGGAGATAATGAAAAAGGAGTACGTATGATGTTAACAAGTCAAGTATTTCCCATTATGTCTAATACAGCTACCATAGAACAAATAAAAGAAATGGTAGCAGCAGCAGATACTTATCTATACGATGAGACAGTTGGTGGATATAAACTGAATACAAATTTTCACGAAGTAAAAGACAACCTTGGTAGAATGTTTGGGTTTGCATATGGACATAAGGAAAATGGAGCAGTATTTTCACATATGGCAGTCATGTATGCCAATGCATTATACCAAAGAGGATTTGTAGCTGAAGGATTTAAAGTAATTAATAGTTTATATGGTCATTGTATGAACTTTAGTAAAAGTAGAATATACCCTGGTATACCAGAATATATAGGAAGTAATGGTAGAGGACTTTATCATTATTTAACTGGTTCAGCTAGTTGGTTGCTTCTAACTGTACTTACAGAAATGTTTGGGGTAAAGGGAAAACTTGGCTGTCTTAATCTATCACCAAAGTTAATGTTAGAGCAATTTGATGTTAATCTTAAAGCAGAAGTTAGTTTAATATTTGCAGAACGTAGAATTACAATTCGCTACTTTAATGTAAATGCTTGTGAGTATGGAGATTATACCATTGGAAATATTACTATAGATGGAGTTCTATATAATGATGTGCTAGAAAAGGGTAATATAAGAAGAGAAGATGTAGAAGCTCTTGATGAAGTAAAGGAGCATATAATTGAGGTGGAATTACTTTAATTATTATTATATGTAAGAATGATATAAAGTAAATAAATATAGGTAAGGTATATAAGGGGTAGGTAGTGAATACAAAAAAGGTAACTAATTCAAAAGATAGTTACCTTTTTAAGATATCCTATATATCACTACCTTCTATTTGTTCATCTACGATTTCGGTAACAGTGTTATTGGTTTCATTTTCTAAATCTATAGTTTCTGTTGCTTCTTCAAATGGTTCATTGATAACTTCATTGTCATCATTAACAACTTCTACAGGTTCTGTAATTTTTTCTTCTTTTACGTCTTGTTTGTGACCACAGGAACTGCAAAAAAGAGCATTGTTTGAATATTCAGCACCACAGTTTGTACAAATCTTTATATTACGTATTAACTTTATTTCTTGTTCGTAATTCTTAATTTTCATTTTGGAAGCTCGGATACTCTCGCAATAAGATGCAAAAGGTTCTTCTGTAGTGTCACCGTATAGCTCTAAATACTTTTCACCCATTTGAGAAAAATATTTGTTGATATTCTTTTCTTCATCTGAAATAGAACTGTTTAACTTTGCGATTTCTGCTAATTCTTTTGCTTTCTTAACTGCCTCTTGACTAGTTTGAGATATTTTTTTTCCTAAGTCATTAAATATTGATACCATAGTTATCCTCCTTGAAATTAATTAAAGTATAAGTTGTTTTGTTTCCTTGTTTATGTACAAAGATTAATTGTGTTTAGCAAGTATATTATTTAATGATTTATTATATCATAGTTAAATAAAAAACACGAGTAATATATTTAAAAAATACATTAATTGGTAGAAATGGAAAGAGAAAGTTATATTTTAATTAAAATTTTTTATAAGACGACACAATTTAGACACAATTTGTGGGTATAATATAAACATAACTTTAAATGTCTGTGTACCTAGTATTTGTTTATTAAATATAAACAAACCTTATTCAAGGGTGACCCAATATTTGGGTAGTCTAATATAAGGGGTTGTACTGGTTTCGACGGGGGTTTTGAAGTTGTGGTAGCCATTCGCGGATTAGGACCGCGTCATCAACTTAGAAAATTAAATTTAAACGCAGACGAAAATTTAGCGTACGCTGCCTAGCGGCAGCTGTCGACCTTAAGCAACTTGCGGCTTAAGACCTCGGCATCAAATTAGCAAGGCACTTTGTCTTCAAAGCTTTGAGAAGATAAAAGAACTTATGAAGCTACTAAAATCAATAGCCTGTCAATTGGCGATTGATGGAGGGAATGTCAAATAATTGACTGTAATGGGAGAAACTGCAATGAATGGGCTTTCGGACAGGGGTTCGATTCCCCTCAGCTCCATCCCTCAAATCCCTGTCCGTATAGATTTCTATATGGTCAGGGAATACGAGAACTTTTTTAACATAAGTCTTGATGATGCGCTTTTGCTCTTCAGGGCTTTTTTCTTTTATATTAATATCGTTTTTAAGACGGTCCTTTAAAAATTCTTTTGGTGATAATATAATTTTACCTAACTCAATTTTATGAAATTCTATTTTACTTATAAGGTCTGATTTTCTGATTTCCAATTGTTCAATTTTATTTTTTATTGAGTCATTAAAACTAGTAGATAGTGCCATATCAATTAATTTATCAATGTCTTTAGTAGTTTTATTAAGTTCTTGCTCTGCTTTCTTTATAACAGATGGCAAGTCCATCATTTTTTTAGCCATATCTTTATAAAGCATATCTATAATATCATCTATGCCCTCATTGGATA
>JAEWHU010000137.1 GCA_023387635.1 Bacillota bacterium | reverse complement strand
ATAACTAACGCATCAAAAGCATGAGCCATTACAACTGCTTCTGTTGAATCTGCAATTAAGTCCCTAGTGGCTAGTGAATATTTCATTCCAATATGTCCCATAGCAATTCCATCACAAACGGCAATTGCAGGAAAGACTAGTGGTGTTCCACCTGCTAATGCTACTCCCATCTTGACTGCTTCAGTAATTTTATCAAGATTCATATGTCCTGGTACAATTTCATTATGAGAACTTACAATACCAATGATTGGTCTATTTAGCTCTTCCCTGGTAAGTCCTAACGCATGAAATAAGGAACGATGGGGTGCTTGTTGCACTCCAGTTTTAACTGCATCACTCTTCATATAATCAGCCACCTTCTTTATAAAAGTCAAAGGGTTTAAAATACCACTTTGCAAATTAGCATTAACACAATATCACTTTCAAGTGTTGTAGTATATAATATCTTACTTCTCTTAAAAGATCAATGAATATTTAAAAAACTTTCGATTTAATTACTTATTGTTTGTGTATATATCTATTATCTTTAAAAGTACTTCCACTGACTTCTCCATGGATTGTATGGTAATATACTCATATCTACCATGAAAATTATGTCCTCCCGTTCCAAGATTAGGGCATGGAAGACCCATATAAGATAAACGGCTACCATCAGTACCTCCACGAATTGGTGTAATGATTGGAGTGATTCCTAGATCTTCTATTGCTTTTTTTGCATTTTCTATAAGATGAAAATGTGGTTCAACCATTTCCTTCATATTATAATAACTATCTTTGATTGTTAAGGTAATTGTATTTTCACCATATTTATCATTTAAATAATGTACGATTTTCTTAAATCTTTCTTTCTTTTCTTCAAATTTAACTTTATCATGATCACGTATTATATAAGAACCTTTGGCGCTATCTACACCGCCCTCAAGTGATTCTAACATAAAAAAGCCTTCATAACCTTCTGTATAGATAGGACTTTGTTCTACAGGAAGCATATTCTGTAATTCCATAGCAACATATAGACTATGAATCATTTTGTTTTTTGCAGCTCCTGGATGAATACTCTTACCTTGAATAGTAAATCTGGCACTTGCAGCATTAAAGTTTTCATACTCTAGTTCCCCTACTTCACCCCCGTCAACAGTATATGCAAAGTCCGCTCCAAATCCTTCTACATCAAAGAAATCTACTCCACGTCCTACTTCTTCATCTGGTGTAAAACCGATTTTAATTGTACCGTGTTCTATTTCAGGATGATTAAGCAAATACTCTGCCATAGTCATAATCTCAGCAATTCCTGCTTTATCATCTGCACCAAGTAATGTAGTTCCATCCGTTACAATTATGTCATGACCAATGTATTTACTTAGACTAGAATTATCTTTCTCTTTCATTACTATATTAAGTTCTTTATTCAGTACAATATCGCCACCTTGATAATTAGCAATAATTTGTGGATTTACATTCTTACCACTTAAGGCTGTGGATGTATCCATATGGGATACAAAACCAAGTGTTGGTATATTTTTCGTTGTTGTCGCTGGAATGGTTGCATAAACATAACCATGAGAATCCATTCTTACATCACTTGCACCTATTTCTTTTAATTCTTCTACAAGTATATTAGCTAAATCTTTTTGTTTTTCACTACTTGGTACAACATCCATATCATCTACAGATTGTGTATCCACCTTTACATATTTTAAAAATCTTTCTGATACTTTCTTCATATTAACTCCATTCTATGTATTTTTACATATAATTTATTTTTAATTACTTCTATATTATTATAATATTAAAACTAGGGTCCCTGCAGTAATTAGAATACCTCCAATAATTGTCTTAGTTGTAAATGCCTCTCCTAGAATAAAATATGCTAGTACTAAAGTAATAACTACACTAAACTTATCAATTGGAACAACTTTTGAAGCTTCCCCCATCTGTAAGGCTTTAAAATAGAATAACCAGGATAAACCTGTTGCAACTCCTGACAAAAGAATGAACGTAAGACTTTTCCCTTCAATTTTTGATATTCCTTTAAATGAACCAGTTATAAAAACCATCCCCCATGACATGAGAAGTACTACTATCATCCTAATTGCAGTAGCCAAATTAGAATTAACATCTCTAATTCCTATTTTTGCTAGTATAGAAGTGAGTGCAGCAAAAACTGCAGACAAGATAGCATAAAGAATCCACATACAATTACCTACTTTCTTATATTTTTATTTAATTTTATAGAAAAACCCTTGATTTCTCAAGGGTTTCATAATTATTCTTTGTTTATTATTAGGCATTCTAAATCATATAGTCAGCAAGCTGACAAAGTTAGATTCTTCATAGCCTTTATATTGTTACACTCTCTTTAAATATTCACCAGTTCTTGTATCAATACTAATTTTATCACCTTGCTCAACAAATAAAGGTACATAAACTGTAGCACCTGTCTCAACTTTAGCTGGTTTTGTAGCACCTTGTGCAGTATCACCTTTAAAGCCTGGCTCAGTATCAGTTATAACTAATTCTACGAATAGTGGTGGTTCAACGGCAAATACTTGCTTGTTATGAGAAAGCATTTTAACCATTTCATTTTCTTTAACAAATTCTAAAGCATCTCCTATAGAATCTTCATTTAATGCAAATTGATCATAAGTATTTACATCCATGAAATTATATAAGTCACCATCTTTATATAAATATTGCACTTCTGAACGTTCAATGTGTGCTTGTGGGAATTTTTCAGTTGGTCTGAAAGTTTTTTCTTGTATACCACCATTTTTAATATTTCTTAATTTTGTTCTAACAAATGCAGCACCTTTACCTGGTTTTACATGTTGGAAATCTATTACTTGATAAACATTACCATCCAACTCAATTGTTAAGCCATTTCTAAAATCTCCTGCTGATACCATATATGATATTTCCTCCTTGAATTAACTATTTTATAGTTTATAATAAACGATAATTTTTTTCAACTGTTTTTTATTAAAATCTTAAATTTGTCCCATTTTTTGTTCATGAATATAATTCATTCATAAAAATCATTCATATTATTCATTATCTCTATCCATTAAAATATTTATAATAGCATCTATTGCTAACAGATATCCATTTAGCCCCAACCCTACAATTTGGCCATCACATTCAGATGCAGTAACTGAAGTGTGTCTGAACTCTTCTCTTTTGTGTATGTTAGAGATATGTACTTCAATCTTTGGCACTATGATGGAAGCAAGTGCATCTTTTATTGCATAACTATAATGTGTATATGCACCTGGATTAATTATTATTCCCTCTGTTCCATCAAAATATGCTTTTTGCAAACGGTTTATTATTTCACCTTCTATGTTGCTTTGGTAAGTATCAATGGTATAACCATATTCTTCTGCTTTTTCCTTTAAAATCTGTAGTAAATACTCATAGTTATTATTACCATAAATAGTTTTATCACGTATTCCAAGAAAATTAATATTAGGTCCATTTATTACTAATAGTTTCATAGTTCCCCCTTCTATATAATATTTAAATTATTACATATCTCATCTAGAATTTGATTAAATTCCTTATTATCCACCTCAACTACAATATCAGCAATTGAAGAATAGATTGGTTCCCTATATAGTAATAACTCTTCTATTCTTTTATCTCTATCATCACTAGCTAGAAGTGGTCTTGTTTTATCATATTCTAGTCGTTTCAAAACTGTATTCTTTTGTACTTTTAAAAATACTACAGTCCCCAATTTCTTTAGTAACTCACCATTTCCATTCTTTATAGGAAGGCCGCCACCAACTGATATAATACAATTGTTAACAGTATTAATTAATTTTTTTACTGTTTTTGTTTCTAATTCTCTAAAATATTCTTCTCCTTTGGTTTCAAATATCTCAGATATACTTTTCTTATTATCTCTTTCAATCACTCTATCTACGTCGCAAAAACAATAGTCCATTTTTTCTGCTAACTTTTTCCCGACACTGGACTTCCCACAACCCATAAAACCTATTAGTACAATGTTTCCCATAAAGTTACCTTTCTATAATATAATAGAACATATAATCCTCTGTAAACTTTTTTAACTTTTAACTATATATATCCTATTATATTTCTATCTCATTTTTCTGTCTTTTCTATAAAAATTTAATACGATTCTTTCTAAATATCTTTTTAATACTATTTGAATTTCTTCTTGTTTACCTATTGGCTTAACAAAGTAACTTTTAATTCCAGCTCTTTTAGCACCATATACATCAGTAAATAACTGATCTCCAATAAAAACTGTATTAGTTTTGTTTGTCCCAATTAACTTCATAGCTTTTACATAATTTCTAACAGATGGTTTTTTTGCATCAAAAACATATAACACATTAATATCTTTATTAAATCTTTTTACTCTTTCCTCTTTATTATTAGATATTAAACATATATGAAACCCAATATCTTTTAGATTTTTTAATAACTTTTTCGCTCTTTCATCGGCATCTGCCCCATGTTCAACTAATGTATTATCGATATCAAACAATAAGCCTCTATATCCTTTTTGATATAATTTATTATAATCTATCACATAAGCTGAATCTGCGCATTCATCAGGATAAAATCTACTTAGCATAAAGCCTCCATTTGTAAATATATTTTATTAATTCATTATATCAAAGTATACAATCATTTGGCAAGTTATTCACAATCTAAAAACTTCTTTAATAATTATTGCAAATGATTTAATTTCATCATACAATAGTAATAATATACCAAATATTCTATGGGAAGTGGGTGTTTTATTTGAAGAAGCCTATAATCGGTATTACTCCACAATATGATTATGAAAGAAATCGTATTTGGATTGGACCAAATTATTTAAAATCCATTACAGATCATGGTGGCATTCCGTTACTATTGCCTCTTGAAATAACGAAAGAAGATTTAGAAACTCTTGTAAGTACCTTAGATGGCTTTCTTTTTACTGGAGGGCCCGATATTAATCCCCTTCGATTTGGAGAAGAACCTGTGGAAAACTGTGGAGTAATTGTACCCATGCGTGACAAAATGGAAGAAGATTTATTTCATATTGCATTAGAATCGAATAAACCAATGCTGGGAATATGTAGAGGGATGCAATTATTTAATGTTTTTTTAGGTGGTACACTTTTTCAAGATATAAAAGAGCAATGCGAAACCACATATACCATCCCTTACTCAAGAGATCAAATAAATAGAAAATATCATCTTGCCCATTACCAAAAATCTGATAATCATGTAATAACCCACAGTATCAATATATTTAATCGTTCAAAGCTTTATCAA